>DATMYS010000374.1:0-8130 GCA_035560835.1 Methanosarcina sp. | reverse complement strand
TAAATTTATTCAGTTTAATTAAGAGTAAGTATACCTGAGTTCAGGAGTAAAGTTTAGCTCCTTTATTTCTCTGCTTCATCAGGGTTTCTGGCCACTGAGACCATAGCAGGCCTGATAACTTTAGAGTTAAGAGCATATCCGGTTTTGTAAACCTCTACTATAGTATTGTCCGGGACTTCAGAAGTCTCTATGTGTTGAACTGCCTCATGCCTGTGAGGGTCAAACTCACTGGCTTTTTCACTCTTTATCTTCTCAAGCCCGTACTTTTCGAGAGTTGAGGAAAACTGCCTTGAAAGCTGTTCTATTCCGCTGACGATCGAGCTCATGTCCTCTGCGGTTTTTGCAGATTTAAGGGCACGATCGAAATTGTCCGTTACTTCAAGGAAGTCAAGAAGTACTTGCTCAAGCACAGCTTTCCGGTTTTCCTCCATCTGGCGGGCGGTCCGTTTTCTGAAATTGTCAAAGTCTGCTGCAAGCCGGAAATACTTATCCATGAGAATCTGTTTCTCCTCCTGGCACCTGACTTCAGGACTTTTTTCAGCTTCCGAACTGGCAGAAGCCTCTTCGGGGTTTTCCCGTGCTTCATTAGCCTCTTCCGCCGAAGAACCAGAATTCTGGGCTTCAGAGTTTTCAGCCCCACCCTGAGTATCTTCTTTAGAATCCTTATTTTCTTCTTTATTGAATATTCTCATTCGTCGAACCCCATCAAGTAAGTATAACGGTTTCGCTCGTCCTGATCTGTGATTGTTTGTAATTCTATAAATACTTTTCTACTAATTGAGAATATATTATTCAAGAAAGAGAAGAAAAAGAAAAATCAGTAAAAGTGATTTTGAAGTTTAGAGAAGAGTGCCTTGAGCATTACGACGCTTGCAATCATGGAAGCCGCGACTGCTGAAATCACCTGGTCCCACCCGACGGCTGAGATTCCTCCCCCCAGTGCAAACTGCACGCCGCCTACAAGCGACACAAACACGAAGGAAAACCCGAAACCTGCAAGAGCTCCTCCGACAAGGGAACTTAGAGTGTCCAGTCCACGTTTTTCGTAAAAAACCATGCCTGCAATAAACATTACCGCAAAGATCAAAAGTACAACTGCTGAGGGCAATGGACTTTCTTTTGTGGAAAAGATCTCAAAGAGCCCGAGCCCCATATCAACCAGGAATATACCCATGAGAACCGCAATGGCAAGAGTTTTGACAAATGGGTTTTCAAAGATCGATTGAGAATTAGGGTTTATGCTGTTAATATTACCAGGCACCTTCATGTTTTTCAATGTTTAACTTTATGGTATAAACTGTATAATTTATATAAACTTTTACATACGCAATTTCATTTTTAGCTCAACCGTTGACCCACAACCGTTGACCCGCAACCGTTGCGCCGGTTGATCACGCCGTCATGACGTTTTCGATAAAACCTTTTCTCAAAAGGTTTTCGGTCAAGCCTTTTGAGAAAAGGCTTGTGATCACGCCTATAGGGTTTGGGGATAAGTTTCTCATCAAACCCTAAGTTGCCAAAGGTTTTCGGTCAAGCCTTTTTTAAAAAGGGTTGAAACAAAAAGTAATAAATAAATTCCCGAGTTTTTCCTTTCCGATGAAAATCCTGATTGCAGAATTTGCTGTCGGCACAGACATTGAAAAGTCCCTTATCCCGGAGGGAGCTGCCATGTTAAAAACCCTCGCTGAAAGCTTTGCCCGTCTTGGGCATGAGGTATACTACCCTTCAGCAGGTACGAAAATATGTGCAGGCACGCGCATCGAATCTACAGCCGAAAGTTTCAGGCAGGCAATCGAGAGAAAAGCAAAGGACTGTGATGCAGGGCTGATTATTGCCCCTGATTCCATGCTTCCCGAGTTGAACGAAGTTCTTGAGGGAAATACCGTAAACCTGGGATGTTCGCCTCAGTCAGCAGCCTGCTGTGCGGATAAACTGATGTGTACGGAAATCCTGAAGAAAGCCGGAATTAAAGCTCCTGAGATCGCAAAAAAAGCTGAAGAAGGCAAAAAATATGTTACAAAGCCCAGGTTCGGATGCGGCGCAGAGGCAACATACCTTGTCACGGAGTTTGAGAACAACGAAGAAATCATTGCAAGCGAGTATGTTGAAGGAAAAAACCTGAGCGTAAGCCTTATCGCAGGAAAAAAACCGCTTCCTCTTACTGTAAATTGCCAGTTCATAAAGTTTGGCGAAAAAGAAGTCAAAACCAGAGAAAATGGAAAAACAGCAGTCTCTAGCATAAAATATAACGGAAGCTTTACTCCTTACCAGACTGCAAGACGAGATGAACTCTATGAAACCGCAATCTCCACAGTCAAATGCCTGGGCTGTTTCGGGTATGTGGGTGTAGACATCATACTTGCTGACTTTCCATATATAGTAGACGTAAATCCCAGACCCACAGCCTCGCTTTTTGGCATTAGCCGCGTTATGCGAGAGGAAATTGGAGACCTACTTTTGAAAAATAAGTTTGGAGAACTTCAAGACTCGGTACATATTGAGGGAGAATATCGCTTTTCAAAGGATGTGCTGGGCGAACTTTTCGGAAGGGCTTGAAAGATAGGGAACAGATTAAAAGACCAGAAAAAGAATACGGGAAAGCTTGAAAAAACATGACAAAGGGCTCAAAAATGAATTCGAAGGTTATCGGGCTTGATATTGGAGGAGCGAATACCAAACTTGCCTCCTCGGACGGAACGATTGTAGAACTGCATTATTTGCCTCTCTGGAAAAATACACGGCTTCCGGAAGTCTTAAAGGAAATTGCACAACGGCTGCAGCCCGAAAAAGTTGCTGTTGTTATGACCGGGGAACTTGCAGACTGTTTTGAAGATAAGGAACAGGGCATCCGATTTATAAAGTCATGTGTCGATTCTGCCTTTGGGCTCTCAAAAGTATCTTATATAAACAGTATGGGAAGGTTCCAGAGCGAAACTGACGATGTAAGGGAACTTGCTGCTGCCAACTGGGCGGCTTCAGCCAGGTTGATAGGAAAAGAGATAGGAGACTGCATTTTTGTGGATGTAGGAAGTACCACAAGCGATATTATCCCTATCCTGTCAGGCGAACATAAAGCCGGGCTTACTGACTTTGAGAGGCTGGGCAGAAGTGAACTCGTGTATGCAGGCACCCTTCGGACAAACCTTGCCGCACTTTTAGAAAAAGTAAAGCTTGAAAGGGGCTGGTGCAGGACAGCTTCTGAACTCTTTGCTACAACTGCGGACGCTTATCTCCTGCTTGGAAAAATTGATGAAAGCATGTATACGTGTGAGACTGCTGATGGGGCGGGCAGGAGAAAAACCGATGCTATGCGCAGGCTTGCAAGGCTGGTCTGTGCTGACCTTTCTGAACTCCGGGAAGAAGAAATCTACGAAATTGCGGCCCAGGTAAAGGAAAAACAAATCTCTGTCCTGGCTGAGGCGATTTCCGAGGTTGCGGAAAAGAACGAACTTAAAAAAATCGCAGCTGCAGGCCTTGGAGAATTCCTGATAAAGGAAGCTGCAGAGAGGCTTGGTTTCGAATACATTTCAGTATCTGGACGCTGGGGAGAAGAGATCTCAAAAGTCTTTCCGGCATATGCGGCTGCCAGGCTGCTTGCCTGCAAGCCTTTTTAAAAACAAGCCTTTTGAAAAAAGGCTTGAGCGAAAACCTTTTGAGAAAAGGTTTTATCGAAAACTCGAGCAACGGCGTGATCAACCGGCGCAACGGTTGCGGTTGAAAGGAAACCTATGAAAGTGGTAATCAAAATCGGAGGAAGCCTTATCAAAGAGGCTCCCGAGCTTGTGGACAGGCTTGTAAAGGAATTTGGCTCAGGAAGCCTAAAAATTTCAGAGGAAGCGTGTGCATCCGAAGGACTTCCTTATTCCATTCTCATAGTACCCGGAGGAGGCGTGTTTGCCGATGCCGTAAGGGAAATTGATGAGAAATTTTCCCTTAGTGCCGATGCAGCTCACTGGATGGCCATACTCGGTATGGAGCAGTATGCCTGCTATCTTCGGGATAAAAGTCGCGTCCTGGGTATAGATTCGATAGCTAATCTACCTCATGGCGTTTTTGTGCTTTTCCCATACAGGCTCCTTAGAACGGAGGATCCTTTGCCTCATACCTGGGACGTGACTTCAGATACTATCGCTGCCTGGGTTGCAAAGCAGATTGGGGCAACTTTAATAAAGGCCACGGATGTGGACGGTATATTCAGAAATGGAAAATTAATCAGGGAAATTTCTGCTGTCAGCTATAGAGGAAATCGCGAAAGCTGTATTGATTTTGCCCTGCCGGAATTTATTCAGAAAAACCGAATGGAATGCCTGATTGTAAATGGGAAATTTTCGGATAGGGTAATTAAGGCCGTGTATGGGAAATCTGTGCTCGGTACTGTGGTAAAGGGGAATATTTAAATTGTAGATCGTATATGACTAGGGCAGAAGCAAAGCGTGTCCAAAAGCATTAATTAAATTCAGTTCATTAAATCTGCTAACATTAACAAAGGTGCCTGGAGAAGCAGAGGCTTGATGCTTAAGGAAGGCGCCTGATTTATCGGCAACTCGTTATAAAATTTACTATTTGAAGCAACTACTAAGGAGAAATAATATGTCAGCACAAAAAGTTGAGTACTGTACTTCATGCGGAATTCGCCTCGTGGAAAAGGGTTATGTAAAGTTTCCCTGCCCTCAGTGCGGATCAGAACTCGGAAGATGTGGAAGCTGCAGGCAGCAGGGTAATGTATACACCTGCCCCAAATGCGGGTACAAGGCACCCTGATTCAGGTAAAGTTCCGAAGCACATTTGATGCATGACGTATAAACAAGACTAAACTAGATTAAAGAGATCAAATAAAGTATAAGAGGAATCAGAATGGGCGATGTAGCAGCAAAAATTAAAATTATGCCAGAAAGTGTTGATACTGACCTTGCAGAGCTGAAAGAAAAGATAAAGGGCGTAATTCCAGCAGGAGCCGATCTTCACGGAGATATTGTTGAAGAACCGATCGCTTTTGGCTTGAAGGCTCTGATTGTGACATTAATTGTTAATGACGAAGAAGGTGGAACTGAGCCTGCAGAAGAAGCCTTTGCAAAAGTTTCCGGCGTTGAAAACGTCCAGGTTGTGGACGTCTATCGTATTTAAGAGGAGAAGAGACCCGGACGACGAGTCCGGAAAACAGTCTTTTCATATTCTCTTTCTTCAAAAGGGCTCGTAGATCAGGGGAAGATCGTTACGTTCGCAACGTAAAGGCCGCGGGTTCGAATCCCGCCGAGTCCATTTAAAACATTTTAATGGTTTTAATCAAGACTATTTCTTTAAGTTTATTTTTTACAATAATCATCACTTTCAATAGCTAGATATAATCCAGCAACTTTTAGTTTTCTTTCAGAGCATTTCTTTCTCAAGGATACAAATTTCTTCAGCCCTTATCTCATGTATGAGCTGAAGATCAAACAGTAGTCCATATTTTGTGCATACGATTGCTTTCATTTACGTGTCTCTTTTTGCCCTGTATATTCCTACACCATCTACCGTACAACCTCATAGTGCTACCCTTTCCCTCCGAGCTTCCCATAATTGCAAGCATTTTTGTGCTTTTACCCTTCTTTTTAATCCATAAGCGACTTCACCCACTCCGGTTTCTTATATAGCGCGCATCCCCCATTCGATTCCATGAGTTTATCGCGATTGTCTCTCAGTGCTTTAAATAGCTTGGAATTGAGAGCCTCTTTCAGCGGCATGTCCAGAATGCTGCATTCTGAGTACGGAGCGAAAGGACAAGGCTCGACGTCTCCAGAAGCGCTGACATGGAGGAAGCCTCTTCCGGAAGACAGACACCCTCCAAAAGCTTTCTCATCCCCTGGAAACCCAATGTAAACGCCCGGCTGGCTTGATCTGAAAGCAGTCATCTTAGCCAGGATCTCGTCACGTTGCGCATCTGTAACCACCCAGTCCTCCGTACCTTTCATTACAGGGTTGTACTCGACATAGATAAACGCTTTGCAGCCGTGTTCCCTCATGACCCGAACGAAGTTCTCGTCCGTGATGGTTTCGTAGTTTGACTTAGTGGCAGTGAGCGATACACCAAAGAAGATGTCTCTTTCGTGAAGTTTTGCCATGTCTTTTATCAACCGGCCGTAAACACCGGCACCCCTGCGCAGGTCCGTTATGTTCTCATGGCCTTCCATGCTGAGTATCGGGACGACGTGCCTTTGTTCCTTGAACTTCCCCAGCACAGCGTCGTCGATGAGGGTACCGTTCGTGAATAAGGTGAAGATCATATCCGGGAAGTTTTTAGTAACATCGAATATGTCCGGCCTGGTCAATGGCTCTCCGCCTACTATTAACACAATGGAGACGCCCAAATCACTTGCCTGCCGTAGTACACTCGTCAGACTGGCTGTGTCCATTTCAGGTTTTTGTTCTCGGGGGACAAGCCGTGAGTAGCAGCCCACACAGTGCAAATTACATTTGTTGGTAACGCTGAGTATTATCACTGGAGGCACATGGAGCCCTTTCTCCTCGTTCTTCTGCCTGATTGAGGCCGCCTTTTTCTGTGCTATCGAGGCCCTGACGAAAAAGGCAGCCATGGAAGGGTTCTTCAGAGAGACGCTCACCGCATCGCTGAATATGCTCTTGATGAGATCGTTAACCATGCGATTGAGATCATAATTGTTTTCCATAAGAAATCTCCATCAAACGTCGATATTCTCCTTACAAGTAGAATATGCATTCTTGATCATCAGCCAATTTCTGTCTTGGCTGGTCGTTATTTCTTTACACTCATAAGCAAAAATATAAGCAAAAATATAGCTTACCATTTTAATTCCTTAAGAAGCGTCTATTGATATAGTATATTTAATTCGCGAGTAAACTTATTGTTAAAGGCTATACTGCTCCAGGTAATCTGCGATAAGAATTGAAGCTTTCTCTTTAATGCCGCCCAAGGGTTGTGAAATGCGCGAATGAACTGCAGTGAAAGTAGCATAGTTCTTTTCTGGGAGGTAAGGAATGAGTAATCTTTCCTTCTATACTACAGAGGCAGCCTGTAGAGCCTGCCAGACCGTTTAAAGCCAAGCAGTTAATAGGACATCCTAGTCAATTTAATAAGTATTAATAGTCCTAATTAATACTACTATTTTTCAAACTTTTTAATACTTACATGCAGTTTGGAGAGCAGATAGTAGCCAGGAGCTTTTGCTAGACGATCAGATCTCGGCAGGATATAATATAGAATAAGTTTAAAAATTCGAGGCAAGTTGGAAAACTAGTGAATCAGAAAACTGCCTTGCGGAGATTCGCAAATGCCAATTGGTCTTACGGGAGAAGAAAGGATATTCGTTAATAGGGAGGCCTGTGTTCAGGCTTTCAGAGAAAATATTCAGAAATCAGGAACTCAAGATTATAATATCTTATTTTATCATGGGATAGCTGGCATTGGTAAAAGTAAACTGCAAAAAGAGTTGCAAGAAATTAGTTTTCTGCAGGTTCCCAAAAGTCAATGAGCCAGACCTTATCATAGACGGTTTCGCCGTCCTGACCTTGATATTCCACATCAACCCCGTTTACAAGCATATTGTGAAAAGAACGGTTATTGTGAACAGGATCCTGGCTTTCTTCCCGAAGCATACTTTTTATTGCCTCTTCCCTTGCTCCTGCCGGAATTCCGGGGTTCAGTTTGTCAACTGCAGCCTGAGGCCTGCTTGGTAGAATTACTGTCCCGAAATCTTCTCTTTCTGCGCCACCCGTTTCCGGTGAAATTTCCAGGCCGTAAAGGTAGTCGTAATCGAGCTCTGAAAGGATTTCAAGAGCTGCTTCTTCAACTTCTGATTCGGGAATGAAAGCTGGAATAGTTATTTCTCCTTTTTGTCTGGTTATTGTCTGTCTTTACCTTAATAAGAACACATTTTTGTTAAAAATAAAATTTAGCCCATAAAAATAAAACCCTAAAACTAGAGATGAGTATCCCCTTAAATTTATTTAAACATAGCTATTTTGCTCTGTTCTTCTTTTGAGAAGCGAGGATTTTAAGAGCAATTGTCATCAGTACAGCCTAGTAACCTGAAATTATATGCTTTTCGAGTTTCTCATCCTGTTATGTGGGGTTTTGTGTTTTGTGGGGAAAATTGATTCCACAATATAGAATAT
>DATMYS010000373.1:0-2173 GCA_035560835.1 Methanosarcina sp. | reverse complement strand
TGATTTCAATTATCACTAGTTCTGTATTTAATATGGTATTGGGTTCCATTTTATTTTCTCCATTTAGTTTTTAACGTAAATGAAAAAAATAACAAAGATTAGAACTCTATTCGTGTGGTTGCCACAGACGCCAATCTATATATACAGGAACTATGATAAAGTGGGTTGTTTGTAAATCACACGGCAAGAGTACTAACTTTTGTTAACTGTGATATAATATGCTGTAGCTATCAGGATCTCCAAAATCCCGATAACTGCTATTTGTTTTATCGGGATCTCCAAAATCCCGATAATTGCTCTTCGTTTTTTCAGGATCTCCAAAATCCCGATAATTGCTCTTCGTTTTTCAGGATCTTGAAAATGCTTTTCTTAGTACTTGCCAACAATGTCAATTTAATATATAAGGTTGTGGTTTACTACTCCCTATTATCAAACCTTATGGTCTAATTTGTTAAAGCTAAAATATGATATAAGTCTTGCGATATCTTTATATATAATGAAAATCGTGGACCACGTGTGCTTTTCAGTCTATGGTATATTCTTGTCTATAAACGACTAAGTAACGCGCTGCAAAGAACAGGTGTTAAAAACCTGATAATTAGAAGGGAGGAGGTAAAATTTGAGAATTCCCTTAAGCAATATTCCTAAGTTTAATTCTGTAGTTGTATACAAGGCCCTGAATCTAATTGGTACGACAGTTAGTTTTTTGAACCTGTAAACCACTCATTTTTAGTAAGAGACTTAAGTGAATTTTTCATTCAGACTTTTGGGCTCTCATTAATTAAAGAGTCTATATTCGGTGAGATTAATGGTCAAACATTAACGAATATATAGTCACGAGGCTAAATAATGCAACTACTCAATATGGCAAGATGAGGTTTTTTTGTTGCAATACTTACAGGTGTGACTATATTTTTTGCTGGTTATAGCCGCGAATTTTTTCATCGCTTATATTACATAATAACTGCAATTTAATAATGTAGCGAAGATGCTGAGAAGCAAGCACATGGCCATTATTATTTTTAAGGTGATATGAGACGGTAGGAGTCGAAAGAGTTTACTATTCGGGCACTCTTGAAAAGGGGGAAAATACGTGCTAAGATCAAAGCTCGCAAAGAGAAGCAAAAGGAGCAGAGTTTTGAGACCAAAAGGCCGTGTGTTCAGAGTGCGGTAGCAGGAACCTTGCTCACGATTATTAATGGGTCAAACTAATATGTGGGGACTGCGGACTTGCCACTGATGCCGATTTTGTAGATTTGCGTTGGGGTCAATTCTCGGGTGCAAGAGAAGATCGATATGTTCGGCTTTAACTCTTGTAACGCTATCTTCATGGCTGCGGCAGCTGTGCACTATCCTTCCTGAATAGTAAACTCTATATCCTGCATGTCTTTGAAATGAGCTTCAAGTCTCTGATAGATATCAACAAGCTGGCTATAGGCTTCGAGGATCTTGTTTTCTAGAGTGTCAATGAAGTATGTAATCCGGATACCTGCAACAACATCTTCACCCTGTGCGTTGATAGGTACCCTCTGAAAAACTTCTTTTCTCCTATAGATGGGTTTCTTGTAAGAGCAACTCCTGTGTCTGAGGTGTTTCTCCTCTGTTCCCATAATCCATGATCTGTGTACATTGACAACTATGCCTTAGCTATCATCAATTTCGTAAAGCTTTCTATAAGTGATGGCTTTCGGATTATTCCAGGAACCAAAAACAGCATCAATTGCCATCTGAAGCTGGACTTTTGGATCCTGATGGAACTCAGATCCTTTTTCGAGTTTAATTACCCCCTTGAACCTTTCAGCCAGATCTGTCAGTGCTTCTGCATCGAGATCAGTATCAGAGTTGATTTTAAGTTCTTTTTTCTTGTCCTCGATAAGTGACTCGAACTTGTCGAAATCAATTCCCAGAGCCACATCTCCAAACATGGAAATAAATCTGCGATAACAATTGTAAGCGAATCTTTCGTTATTGACCTTATTTGCAAGCCCAATAACGGATTTGTCCATTAGCCCGAGGTAAAAAAGAGGGTATCCATCATCTCCGGCATGGACACTCTAGCTTCAGACCTTATAAAAACGAGCAGTGGATCATTAGGATTCCCCAATTTTCATTATTTAAGGTTTCGAGCTAATTTCTCTGACTTTCTCCCTATAAACAAAAAACAATTATATAT
>DATMYS010000372.1:0-5329 GCA_035560835.1 Methanosarcina sp. | reverse complement strand
TTTCTTTATTTTCAGGCTCAGACACTTGAGTTTGACTGAGCTTTTATTAAAGATCAATTGAGTAAGTTTTTATATATAACTAATTTCGGATATTTTTGTTTTCAGGTCTAGACTAAGGTTGTAAAGAGTGTATAATAACGTGCATAGAATAAAAAGAGAGAAATGAAAGCCGGAGCAGGTACTGAATAATAGGCTTTCCAGTTTGTACCAGAGCAGCTTTCTTGTTTTACTTTCTTGTTTTAATATGTTCTTGCTACATACACACGGGTTTCGGTTTCTTCACCGCATATAGGACATTTTTCTTTTCGATCTCCTTTTTGCTCCAGAGGGATTCCAAGAATTCCTGCACCTATTACGTCTTCCATAGCAAGTCCGCATTCTCTCTTTCCGCACCAGGGAATTGTTGCAACACCAATCTGAATTTTTCCCTTTACTTCTTCAAGTTCGACACAGTCAAATATGCGGCTTTCAAGTTCGCTTTTTGCTTTTTGATACAGGCTCTCGTGGATCGCCTCAAACTTTGAACTCACGCCAGCTTCGATCTCAGGGAGCGGAATCTGTTCTTTTTCTCCGGTATCTCTCCTGACAGCTACAGCGACATTGTTCTGAAGGTCTCTGGGACCGATTTCAAGCCTTAGGGGTACGCCTTTCATTTCCCATTTGTAGTACTTTGCTCCGGGACGAAGGTCACTTGCATCGATTTCGACTCTGGCTCCGGCTTTAGTCAGGCGTCCCTTGACATCCTTGCAAGCTGCAAGTACCTCTTCAGCTCCTTTCTTGAAGATAATTGGGATAATTACAACCTGTACAGGCGCAATCTCTGGGGGCAAAATCAGCCCTTTGTCATCTCCATGGATGGAAATCGTAGCTGCGATCGACCTCTCGGAAATCCCGTAGCAGGTCTGGTGGGCATAACGCTGCTCTCCATCAGGGGCTTCGTATTTAATGTCAAAGGTCTTTGCAAAGTTATCCCCCAAATGGTGGACTGTACCAATCTGAAGGGTCTTTCCATCAGGCATAATTGCATCAAGAGCATCGGTGTAATCTGCACCTGGGAATTTATCCCAATCAGGTCTCCTTGAGCGAAGCACAGGCACTCCAAGCCTGCGGTATATTTCAGTATAGAGCCTGATAGCTTCCTTAACCTGAGCTTCTGCATCTTCCCAAGTAGCATGGACTGTGTGGGCCTCTTTAAAGGAAGTAATCTCTCTAAGCCTTATCAAGGGACGGGTATGTTTTGTTTCATAGCGGAAAGTATTGACTATCTGATAAATTTTAACTGGAAAATCAGCATGGGACCGGACCCACATTTTGTACATCGGGTAAATGGCAGTCTCACTTGTTGGACGAAGAGCCAGAGGGATATCAAGCAGATCTCTTCCTCCGTGGGTTACCCAGTACACCTCGTCTTCAAAGCCTTTAATATGCTCGGCTTCTTTCATGAACTCGTTTTCGGGAATAAGAAGAGGAAAGAGAGCTTCCTGGTGCCCACTGTTGTCAAGAATTTCTCTTATAATGTTATAGGTATTTCTCCGGATTGCAAAGCCAAAGGGATACCATACATATAACCCTTTTACAGGATAGCGGACATCCATTATTTCGGCCATCCACAGGAGTTCGTTATACCATTCGCTGAATTCCTCTTTTGGGGGGAGTGCTGCTTCTTTTTCGCTTTCTGCCATACCTTCACCGTATTATAGCAATCTGAAATAGTTATAAATTTTTAAATTGATTAGATAAACTTTCAAATTGACAACTAAGTTCTCAAGTTGATCAAATAAATTCCTAAATTGATTAAATAAATACTGAAATAACTTTTAAATTTTTAAATTGATTAAATGAATCCTTAAATTGACCTGATTTTAAGAGACACAAGTGAAATTTATCCTTAAATCTATCCTTATACCTTCTGTCCAAATCAGAATTTCTTGAAGCAATATACAGCTCTTTTGGGCAATTTAAGGTTTGCTTCAGGAGAGATACAATAATCATTACAGCATGCTTTTTCTCCGGAAATTCTATAGAAAGTTTTTTCGGGCAGTCACATTTTTATGTGGTGACATTTTGAGAGATGAAACCTTAAGAATGCGGCATCCTGATGTGAAATTGCCTTCATATCCCGCAATATGCCTGCCTTTATGGAATAAAAGTTAATAACTATATTGGAAGTATACCCCCGGAATTTGTCAGGCTGTGAAAAACCGGAAAAAAGAGTTAGTCTCCGAGGGGCTGAACATTGTCTGAGACATCGTTTACGAGCTCGGATTTGTTAACATCGAAAACGATCATGCCGGTATTTAGCTTCTGGGCTTCTTCTTCGGAGATTCTGGTAGCTTTTGCCTTCTTTGAGATTATCGCACTGTTTCCAAAAGGATCTTCAATTATGACTGTGATTTTTCTCTTGCCCTCGATCACATCCTCAAGCATACAAAGGAGCTCCTCGCTGCGTGAGGATTTTTCTTCATCTCCCTGTACCCACCTGCTTGCGGTCATAAGGACATCCCGGATCCGTTGCAGTACACCTTCAATATTCGTTACGTATGACTCCGAAACTGATCCAGGTTCGATGGTAACTCCCATTTCCGGGATGCGGATTGTTCCTGAGGTTGAACGGATTACCCTTGCATCCAGATCTTCACTGGTTTCAACTGACATCTCATAGCGCACGGGCTCCTTACTCGAGAGAATCATGGTATCTGCAAAACGGAAACTGCACTGGCAGCTTGCACTGATATGCATGATCTCCCCGAAATAGGGAATGTTATCTCTCTGCCAGTTCATCACCAGATCTTTCTGGCATAGAGGGCAGCAGATTTTTGTTTCAAACTTTTCCTGTTTTAAGAAATTCGGATTCAATATTTTCCACCAGAAATTTTGGATCTGTCGATTTTAATGCCTGTAGGAGTTACAATTACGGTATTTCCTTTGACCCCTGCGATATCCCCATGGACATCGATAATAACATCTTTTAGCTCTTTTAAAATCCTATCTCTGAGCAGGTCATCGCCCCTGATGTTTGAAATATCTACCATCAGGATATTTCCGTTATAAATTTCCTGCTTGAGCTGGGATACCTGGTTGAGATTCGAGACTTCTGCAATCTTTACATAAGTTTCTGCAGGCTCGTCCTCGAGAACTTCTTCATATTTGCTGAGATCAATCTCAGTGTAATCTTCGGGACTGGTTGGACTTTTTACATTGCTGCCGAGGAGCTTGTCGATGAGTTTTGCCATTTATGCGCACCTTTTATATTTTTTAAAATTCGAATCGCACTGTCCTATATTGAGATCTATATTAATTAATTTTGCTATTATAAAGCTGATCCGGATTTTCATTTAATTTTAGGGAGTTCGTATTCCCTGCCCGCATGTTTCGTTTAATGGAACATATTTTATTTAGGGGGACTTTCAGAACTCCGTGCTCCAGAGTTTGTCTCCTACATGAGTTATAGACTTTATGGCTTTACCTGAAGTAGCTTCGACCATTTCCGCCCCTCCCATAAGAGCCTTTCCAATTGCAAGAGGCTTTTGATGAGTCTCTTCTACTATTATTACAAGGTCTCCTTCTTTTATTTCGGGATCAGCCGTCACGACTCCAGGAGCCATTATATCCGCGCCGTTTGAAACAAAACGGATAGCTCCTTTATCCACGGTTACAACACGCTTTTGAAGTCCCATCTCAAGAGCTCCGCGGACGGTAGGAAAAAAATGCCCTTCTATTTCAAAAAGCAAAGGCTTGCCATCCACTAGGATAAGGGAGTATTCCTCAAGGGTAATTTTTTCCAGGGTTCTGTCTTCCAGATATGACAGATCTTCACCAAAAGTGGACACAAGGTCTTTCAACATTTTGTTCTTGATATTCTTCCTCAGCTGAACTCTTGACTTTACTTTCAATTAATCACCGGATTTTAAATGTTATATTTTATTTATAGCATAGGGTTTTTGTGCTTTTTAAAGCTTATGTGAAGCTCTGAGGTTCTCTGAAACAGATTTCTGCCATATTTTCGCATTTATACCCAGATATTTGCTCAGGAACTTCCTCAGGGTATTTTTACTCAAGTTTTATAAAGAACACTGAAAGCAGCGCAACGGCACTTCCGAAAAATAGGGTTTCATAACCTAAAGGTCCAAGGAAGAAGCTTCCAAGAACCGGACCCAGTCCAAGCCCTGCATAAATCCCGGTATTGAAAAGTCCCATCGCAAAGCCGCTTGAGCTAATTCTGGAAACGGCCGTAATCAGTCCTACAACTGCGGCTCCTCCTCCTGCTCCTATAAGGAAGAAAGCAAGTAAAGGCAGCTTTACCGAAAGGAAGATACCTGCGGCTGCAAGGATTATTCCTGTCCTTACTATGTTTTTATAATTGATATCTGCCTTGCCTGCAATCAGGGAACTCAGCATTGCAGCCAGATAAGAAGCTGAAATTGCCAGCCCGAGTTCGGGTTTTGTCAGAAAGCCAGCACTGTAATCCGCATAGTTCGCGTTCAACAAGCCTGTGGTCCCATAAAGAAGTACCGAAATTCCCCAGATCTTTCCGAAATTGGTTTGAAAAAGGGTTTTCCTGGCTTTTTGCAGGTAACTTTTTAATTCGGGAAGTAAAGGTGTTTCCTGCTGGATTTTTACAGGATTTTCACTTTCTGAATGCTTAAAATTTTTCCCGTTACTGTTAGGAGAAAGCAGTTCTCCTGCTTTCGAGAGAAGGAGAAAGCAGGAAAGCCCTGCAAGGAAAGTGAAGCTGGTTATTGCAGTTTTAATTCCAAACCCGGCAAGCATTCCTGAGAAGAAAACACCTGCAGCCAGCCCACCGTTTAGCAGGAAGTTAAATTCGCCAAGGCTTTGCTGACTGTCATCCCATTCTGCAAGTATGGAAAAAGCTGCAGGAAAAAAAGCCCCGCAACCTACTCCTTCTAAGAACCTGAAAATTCCAAGAATCAATGGAGTGTCCGAGAATGTAATAACAAAACCCGATAAAGCAGTAAGAAGCATTCCAAATCTTATTACCTTCAGATTCCCGATCCTGTCTGCCAGAATTCCGAGGGGCACAAGAGCAAGAAAAGCCCCAATAAAGTATCCGGAAAAGATAAGGCTTGAAATCGCAAACTCTCCGCTATCTCCAGCAAGTTCTGGAAGAATAGGGATTACTGCATTTGAGAGTCCCTGGAGCACAAAAACTGAAGAATAAAGCGTTAGTTTTTTGAGGTTCATAGATTTTCCGATTATATGTGCTCAGCCCTATGCTGATTTTCTACTCAGTCCTTGTTTTTCCCTGGTTTCTAAAACCATACTTTTAAAAATTACTCTCATCTTAAAAGCTGCTACTATTTTTAAAAAG
>DATMYS010000371.1:0-7547 GCA_035560835.1 Methanosarcina sp. | reverse complement strand
CAATAAGGCGATAAATAAATATTGTCTGTATACTGACCTTTTATACATCCCAATTAATTAGCGGCACCAGTTAATTCAATAGAAACGCAGTTAAATTTAACTATGTTAGGACTTACGCACTTGAAGTACAAAATCAAGTACAATTGGCGTTGTGATTGATTTTGTATTTTAGACAATTAAGGGTTTAATGCTATTGATTTCTCAGTCCAACTGCGTAAGTCCTATTTATGAGACTGAACTTATTTGAATCCACTCTTAACTCATGTAATTTTTGCTAGCCTGAGATTGCCAATAAAAATAAGTATGAAGCAAAAAAGTCTTGTTTAAAATGCTTAGTCAAAAAGATTTCAAACCGGTCACGCTCGCAGATCGGGCTTTTTTCGAGCGCCATTATGCGCTCTACCCGCAAACCCACAGCGACAACACTTTCACGAGCATGATCTGCTGGACCCATTCTATGCACTACCGGTATGCATACGTGAAAGGAAATGTAATTCTTGAGTGCACTGCCGGAGGAGTAACTCGGTTACACCCGCCTATTGGCCTCCGAGATCCTGCGCTCATGCTGGAGATAATACAACTGGCGCTGGACATGGGCAACGATAAGCCCCTTACACTTGTCGACCCTGAGACTGCGAAATGGATGAAGAAAACCGATCCTGACATTATGCTGGTTCCGGATCTCAACCATTTTGAGTATGTATACCGAGCTCGCGACCTTGCGGAACTTCCGGGAAAGAAATATCTCAAGATACGCAGCCAGATTAACAAATTTCGGAAGAAATACCGGCACTCGGTCGAGCAGATAACCCCCGAAAACCGGGAAGAGATAATGGAGTTTCTAGTAAAATGGTGTGAGACTAAAAAATGCGAGGATAATTTCATCCTTGCCCACGAAATAGAAGCTGTCTCCTACGCGATTGAACACTTAACCGAACTGCCCCTGAAAGGGCTTTTAATAAGGGTCGATTCGCAGGTTGGTGCCATCTCTCTTTTTGAGCGCCTCAACGCCAACACGGCGCTAATTCATTTTGAGAAAGGGCTGCCGGAATATAATGGAATATACAAGGTAATCAATGCCGAAACTGCAGCAGTTCTTGCCAGCGAGGTGGAATATATTAACCGAGAGAGCGATCTCGGCATCAGTGGACTTCGAAAAGCAAAACTGAGATATCATCCGCACCATATGGTTGAGGTATATTATCTCAAACGCCGAACATGCTTTCCAGTTATCACTTGATTTTTATTCTACTGAATCAGCGTGAACAGGCAATATCGTTTTTTCAGGGATTTTGAGAATTAAGGCTCTGAAGAAGAAAGAATTGAAAAAAGGGCTTAAGAAAGGGCTGAAAAAGTTAAAAGGAATTAAGAGAAGAATTGAAAAAAACTTAAAGAGAATTGAGAAAAGAGGATTAAAAAAGAATTAAATGAGAGCCGAAAGAACTCATTCTTCCTTTTTCTTTTTCTCAAAAGCTTCCTTTACAATTTTCAAAGCACATAGATCCCCGCACATAGAGCAGGTATCGCTCTCGGTTCTTCGGGAATCCCGGATTTTGCGGGCCCTGTTGCCGTCGATTGCCAGTTCGAACTGTTTTTCCCATTCAAGGTCCCTGCGGGCGTAGGCCATGGCAAGGTCCTTTTCCCAGGCGCGTTCTCTCGGGCCTTCCTTTATAAGGTCAATAGTATGGGCTGCAACTTTTGTTACAAGCAGGCCTTCTTTTATATCCTCAAGTGTTGGAAGGGCAAGATGTTCCGAGGGAGTTACCATGCAGAGGAAATCCGTGCCGTGCATCCCTGCAATTGCTCCTCCTATTGCGCCTGTAATGTGATCGAAGCCGGGCGCAATATCGGTTACGAGCGGGCCCAGAAGATAAAGAGGAGCGTCATTGCAGAGTTCTTTCATGCCCCTAACGCTAAGTTCGATTTCATTTAAAGGCACGTGACCAGGACCTTCCACAAAAGTCTGGACATTGACAGCCCTTGACCGTTTTACGAGTTCTCCGAGTGTGATAAATTCCATAAATTTCGGGCGGTCGGAAGCATCGGCAATGCAGCCGGGACGCATACCGTCTCCAAGGCTCAGGGTCATGTCATATTCCTTTGCGATCTCAAGGAGATAATCAAATTCGGCATAGAAGGGATTATCCTCACCGTTGTGTAACATCCAGGCAAGAGTAAAAGAGCCTCCACGGCTCACGACATTCATTATCCTGTCGCTCTGGCGCAGCCGCTCAAGGGAGTTTAAGTTAACACCGGCGTGCACGGTCACAAAGTCGACTCCCTGTTCGGCATGTTTCCTGACGGCGTTGAACATATCATCCGAGGTCATCTCCACAACAACTTTCCTGGAAGCTGCGGCCTGGTAGATTGGAACTGTGCCTACAGGAATATTAACGGATTTCAAGATGCGGGTACGAATTTCGTCCAGATTTCCGCCTGTGGACAGGTCCATTACGGCATGAGCGCCGAAAGCTTCTGCGGCTTTTGCTTTTTCGATTTCGGCGTCAATGTCTATGCAGTCCCTTGAAGTTCCAACATTGGCATTGATTTTTGTGCTCATATATTTGCCAATGCCTATAGGAAGGGTCTCTCGCCTGTTATTTATAGGGATAGCGATTAGCCCTTTTGCCACGCAGGAGCGGACAGTCTCAGGATCTATTCCTTCAGCTTTTGCCACAGCTTCTATAGAGGGGGTGACGATTCCCTTCTTCGCATCTTCCATCAGTGTCATTGTTACTCCAGAATGCAGGTTAATGAGACAGTTATAATAGTACAGTTAATGGAATAATTATAATAGTATATTAATTAACAGACCTTGATAAAAATATGTCAAATAACAGCAATATCATTGACTGCAACTAACCGACATATCATAAGCATATTATAAGGTTGACCAGAATAATAAAGATAAATCCAGTACTTAGTACTTCGATCTTGCAGACTAGAACAGACGGTGAACTCATATATATCTTTTCACGTCTGGGAAGTCGTATAATATGTATAAGCAGACAAATATATAAATAATGTACGTATATTATTTAGAGCATGTATAGAAAAAAACCACGGAAACTGTTTTTAAAGTAAAGGCTTTTACAGCTTACCGGTATAATTGAACCTAACCAGTAAAACTAAGCCAATGCACGTAAAAGAAACGAGAAAAAGAAGGGAAACCCTTCAGGTACATTTCCTAACTCATTTCGTTATTCGTTTTCTTACACATTCCCTATTAATACTATTTTAGATCCCAATATAATTTCAAGAATGAAATCAGGTATTTCATATGACAGTTGTCGCATTTGCAGAAAAGAATAAGGCAGCAGCCCAGATTGCCAGCATCCTGGGCGAGGGGGAAGTTGAGAAGATAACAGTTGAAGGGCTGCCAGCGTACGAATTCAAGTGGAAAGGTGAAGAGTGGCTAGTAATGGGGCTGTCCGGACATATTATGAATTATGACTTTCCGGAGCAGTATAACAAATGGAGTGAGGTTAACCCTGGGGTACTTCTTGGAATCGACCCCGAAAAACTTGTAACTCGAGCTGATTATGCTGCTGCGGTGAAAAAATTGGCAAAAAGAGCAAACAAAATTGTCCTTGCCTGCGACTATGATAGGGAAGGAGAAAATATAGGCTTTGAAGCCAAGACCCTTGCAGAGGAAGTAACAAATGTACCGATTGAAAGGGCACGTTTTTCAGCCCTCTCCCCAAAGGAGGTCAGAAAAGCTTTTGAGAGCCTGATAGACCCGGATTATAATATGGCAATGGCTGCAGAAGCCAGGCAGATTCTGGACCTTAAAATGGGAGCAGCTTTCACCCGTTTTGTCACACTTTCGGTCAGGGAAAGAGCAAGGACAAAGGACATTCTTTCTATCGGCCCTTGCCAGACGCCTACATGCGGGTTCGTATACGAAAGGGAAAAAGCAATCCGAGCTTTTCAGGCAAAGGACTTCTGGAAAATAACTGCAATTTTCTCGGCAGAAGGCGGAGACTTCGAAGGCACACATAGGGCAGGAAATATTCATGACAAGGAAAAAGCCGCAGAGATCTTCAAGAGGCTGAAAGGGGCAAAGGAAGGGTTGGTTGCGAAAAAGACAGTAAAAGAAACAAAAACCAGCCCTCCCAATCCATTAAACACTACCGAGTTCCTGAAAAGGGCTTCCAAATTCCTAGGGATAAGCCCGGAAATTGCCCTTGAGGTTGCAGAGCAGCTTTACCTTGCAGGATTTACCAGTTACCCCAGGACCGAGACAAACAAATACGCCGACGACTTCGATTTCAAGTCCCTTGTCTTTGATTTTGCACGCCAGAAGGAGTACAAGCCTTTTGCAGAAGCTATCCTCATATCCCCAATCGCTCCGAAAAACGGGGAGAAAGATGCGCACGACCATCCTCCTATCCACCCGATCAGGGCGGCTTCAAGAGGAGAGGTTAGTTCTGCAGTAAATATCCCTCAGGCTCCTGAAGTCTACGACCTTATAGTAAGGCATTTCCTGGCAAACCTTATGCCTGCAGCCGTTTTCGAAAAAACTCATCTCCACCTGCTTGTGCAGGAAGAACCTTTTGACTCATCAGGAACCGTACTCAAGGACTCAGGCTGGCTCGAAGCCTACCCCTTTGAAAACAAGAAGGATAAACTTCTCCCGTTTGTAGAAGAAGGCCAGAAGGTAGGCATAAAAAAGCTCAGCAACACGAAATCCAAAACTAGCCCGCCAAAGAAGCTGACCGAAGCCGAACTTCTGACCCTTATGGACAAAAATGGAATTGGGACAAAGGCAACAGCTCCAACTCATATCGAAACAAACAAGAAGCGAGGATATTTTGAAACAAAGGGAAAAACTGTTTCGATCCTGGATACGGGCTTTACCCTTATGGAGGGACTCTCTCTCACCGTCCCAATTCTTATCAGGCCGGAAATAAGAGCAAAGATCGAAGCTTTAATCCAGGAAGTAGAAGACGGGAAAAAAGAGTTTGAAGCCGCCCTTGATGAGGGTACATCCCTGCTCCGGGAGATGTACACCCAGCTTGAAGCAAATAAAAAAGATCTAACTTCGAGCATAGCAGGCACGATAAAGGACGAAGCTGCCCTTGAAGACAAGAAAAACTACATCGGAACCTGCAAAACATGCGGGCACGTGCTAAGGATTGTGCAGACAGACTCAGGCCGCTTTGTGGGCTGCACAGGCTATCCTGACTGCCGGAATTCGTATCCTCTGCCAAAAACAGGTGCTTTGACGGTACTCAGGAGTAAGGAATGTAAAAAAGGAGGGGTAGCTGTCCTGAAAGTCGGAAACAAATATAACTGGGCTGTGGGCATAGGCCCCTGCTTTACCTGCGACCTTGAAAAAGAATGCTATCCCCCCGAAACGGTAGGCTCCTGCCCGGAATGTGACGGAAGCATGTTCCTGATAACATTTAAAGATACAAGATTTCTGGGCTGCACGAAACGCTGTGGGTACACCCATTCAGTCCCGAAAACCGGAAAACTGACCCTACTTGACAAAACCTGTGAAACCTGTGGCTGGAGGCTGTTCAGGTTAAAAGAAGAAGGCGAAAGCCCAGAAGAAGAGTTCTGTGTAAACCGGCGTTGCACGGAAGGCAGAAAATATTGGAAAAAGCCAAGCAAAGGAGCCGAAACCAGGATCAATGAAAAAGCTTCTGTAAGCTGCCCAGCAGCAGATTCAGCGACAAGTTCAGCATCAAGTCCAAAAAGCTTGCCAGCAAGTCCGGTAGCAGGAAAAAATTCAAAAGTTTCGACTGCAGGCCTGAAAAAGAATAAGTAAAAAACCTGAAATTCGGCAAGCAGGAATCAAAAAGAGGCTTAGAAATACAATTAGAACAGTAAAGAAGAATAAGAAATTCGTATACTAAAAGAGACTAAGAAAAGAGATAAGAAAATCCTTTCGGATTTTCCCCTGCCTCTTGATACCAAACCAGAACGAAATTACGCTGCTGCAGGTTCGGGTGCAGCGGGTGCAGTGGGTGCTGGCGCGGTTTCGACCTGGGTTTTTCGGATTTCGACTCTGCGAAGCGGGTAAATGAACTTGGCCTGCCTGTAAATGGCTGCTGAGAGCCTGCCAAGGATTGCTTCCTGCATAAAGGTTTCGAAATCGGCTTCTGATGCTCGCTTTTTGACGATATCGACCATCATTTCCCTGATGGCTTTGATCTGGCTTGAGCGTGCCCTTTTGATGGTGAAGCAGGTGGGCTTTACACGGATGACATAGCCGTCTTTGGTTTTAACATCGATATTGGCATCAATCCTGGAGGTCTGCCTCTTCACGATCGAGCGGATATAATCGGTTGTAAGTTCGTGGCCCATGAGGTCAGTGGTTGCGATGTCTCCTACGACATTGTTGATCCTGAGGATGACCTTCGTGTTATTCTTGGTCATATCGTTGGTAAGTTCACCAACTGTGGTTTCAATATTGCGCCCTACGAGCAGAGAAGGGTCTCCTGCCATAGTGTTACCGACGATTGCTCTGTTTAAATAAGCAGGAGCTTCAATATTATACCATTCCTTGGATTTCCATCCGTCAAGCTTTCTCTGTACTTTCTTTCTTGCCAAGTGATTCCTCCGAAGTGATTTCCTTTTTACGATTTTGTATTATTTCTAGTACTTGATTGAATTTTACATGCTGCTGGTTTATCCTGCGGCCCTCAAGCCTTTCAGTTTCTTATTCCGGATGCTCAGGTGAGCTTTCTCCTTAATCAATGAGCATGAATGACCTTCAGCGCTTTTGCACAGACTTAGCGCTTCCTGGCGCAGTTTGTGGTGCGTTCAGCACTAGCGTTTCCTTTTCAAGATGAAATTTCCGAGCTTCCATAGGATTCCGAACCTGGACCCGTCCCCTATATTCCGGCAGCTACAGGCTCCTGATAATCAAAAATATGATCCGGAAAATCGCCAGAAATTCTCAGAAATTAGCGGCATCTAACTAGTTAATGGCTCACTATACATATCATATCAGTATATAAACAAATCGGTCAGAAACGCTTTCTGCCTATCATCTAAAAAGAGAAATAACTCGAGCTCAATTCCGCCTTCAATGTTTTCCATACTTTTTAATAGGGCACTTTGAGCATCCTGAGCTCATGGTCAGCCGGCACCATAATCGTGAAGGACTCAACTTCGATTCCACGAATTCCGATCTTGTATTTATTCCCTAGTGCCTCAGCAAGCTGTTTTCTCAGCCGGAAAATCGCATCGTGCGCCCTGACATACCTGCCGGACTGGAGCGTAAGCTCGATCCTGTCCTCCCCGAGCTCCCATTCCGTAACCTTTGCTCCCTGCCCTTCAGGCGCCCCTCGGGTGAGAAGAGTATTATTTGCTTCTTCAAAAAGCACAGCTATCGCATCCTTTGCAGGAGTGGGGTCTGCACTTGTTTTAAAGTAAGCTTTGAGATTGAACTGTAATTCCAAAGTTTGAGCCTCTTTTATATGGTATGGAATAAGGTAATTGTGAATTGAGATAAGGATATAAACAGAGTCTAAAATTCTATTTATGATGTAAATGCCTATTTTATGGCGAATATTTGTAACTCGGTATTATAG
>DATMYS010000370.1:0-3239 GCA_035560835.1 Methanosarcina sp. | reverse complement strand
GAAATAATGAATTTATAGTAAGGATACAATTTCACCCAAAACTCGATTTTGCAGAAATTCCGAATTCAAGCTAGAATGACAATTTCTTTCTCTTTATTTCCGCATAGTTACCAGATATAGTTTCCTCGGAAGTTCGCCTTCCTCAAATTCTTCTACTTCGAAATTTTGGTATCCTTCTGCAAGGTGTTTGATCTTTTCTCTGCTGAAAAAATGCACTATAAAGCCGCCTGCAATCTCGTACATGTCCTCTCCTCTGTGAATTCCAGTCTTATATTGTGCATCCCCTATATGTCTGGCAGTGTAAATATTGAGCCCGTCGGGCTTGAGCACTCTCCTGATTTCACCATTAAGGAATTCCAGTTCTGCTGTCGTAAGTTCCATGCAGTAAAGCATATGGGAGTAGCAAGCGTCAAAAGTTTCATTCTCGAATGGAAGAGGATCTCTAACATCATGCTTTAAAGTAACTATAGAATCTGAAAGCCCCATATCTCCGACTTTTTCCTTTACTGTCTTTAGTCCACTTTCAGTGTAATCAAGGGAATATACATGAAAGCCTTTCCTCAGAAAAAAACAAGTGTCTCTTCCCTGACCGCATCCTAACTCAAGGATTTTATTCTTTCCTTCTTGTTCAAAAATATCTGCGGCTTTTTGGGCAGGATAACTAGGCTCGTCCCCGAATCTGGAACAGGTATTTTCAAATACTTTTTCCCAGTGAGGCTGCTGGTTGTTAATGGCGTCTTTTGTCACGCCGGCTTCTGCATCAATCATATCCGTGGCTTCCCTTTTCATTTGATTCAATTTCCTACTACGAGCACTGTTTTAACTTACTCTTTTAACTGTACTACTTTACTGGTACTGATTTACTGTACCGTTTTAATGATATTGCTTTACTGGTACTGATTTACTGTACCGTTTTAATGATACTGCTTTAACTACTGCCATACAGCGCGGCCCCAAGGGCTCCAGTTATCTGGGGCTCAGGAGGCACATAAAGTGAAATACCCAGCTCTTTTTCCAGCGCAGCTTTAATACCAGCATTTTTTGCCACGCCTCCCACGAAAGCCACATTTCGTTTTAGTCCTAATTGTCGGCCCATAACAGCAACTCTCCTTGCAATACTTTCAGTGAGCCCAGCTGAGATATCTTCTTTCGTAAATCCTCTTGCACGAAGGGATATAACCTCGGACTCTGCAAAAACAGTACACATACTTGTTATGTCTGCTGGGATTTTTGAAGCAAGAGCCAGAGACCCCAGATCCTTTATTGGCACTTCAAGCGCCCTTGCCGTGTACTCTAAGAATTTGCCTGTGCCAGCTGCACATTTGTCATTCATTAAAAAATCGGTTACCCTGCCGGAATTTACCAGGATAATCTTGCTGTCCTGGCCTCCTATGTCGATTATCCCGTTAACATCCGGATACAGGTAATATACGCCCAAGGCATGGGCAGTAATCTCGCTTATAGCTTTATCAGCAAACTTTATACTGTTTCTTCCATACCCTGTAGAATATATATGATCAATGTCGGTTTTGTCAATTCCCGCATGGGCAAGCACGTCTTTATAAACCATCTCTGCCGCTGAAATAAAATCAAATGCTGTAGGCCGTATATTATGGGCAATACTCCTGCCGCTTTTGACAAGGACTGCCTTTGTTGTGGCCGAACCCGCATCAATTCCAACTGAAATCATGAAAGCATCTCCAGGAATGCATCCACACGAAGCCCGATCTGCTCGACATCCGAGTTACTGTAGTCCGTTTCGATAAAAAGCATAGGTATCCCGGCCTTTTTTAAAGCCTGTTGTACCTTATATTTCTCGATATTGTATCCGTGGCAGAACTGCAAAGTGTAGTACACAGCCCCATCGACTTTAAATTCCCTCGCAAGCTCCAGAACGTTTTCTATACGTCTGTCATTCGGACTCATACAGGAGCAGGGTATTTTGAGATAACGTTCAGCCAGTGCCAGCATAGGCTCCTTATCCTTGCTTTCGTCAACCGGATCCCAGAACGACCTCGTGCCAGTACAGCTTTCCTCCGCGACAATAACGCCACCCCTGCTCTCTATGATTTCCGGTACTTTTGTGTTGCCGCTTGACATAGGGCAACCGGATATCATTATTCTCGGCCTGCGTGGCTCGTTTGGCTCATGCGGTCCATCAGGCTTAATCTCCTCTACTTCGCTGATCAGCATGCGAAGGGACTTTTTCAATTCATCCGTGGAAAGGAAATACTGCTTTTGAAGGATTTTCAGCACATCAACGCCGCTGATAGGAGGAGGATCCATTTTTCGCAGTTCATAGAGCCTGTGAAGCAATTGCCTTGTTTCGTTTGAGGACTCTATTTCCTTTCTTAACTGTTCAACAGTGATTTTATTGCCTGTCAACTGTTCCATAGCGCTCTTAAACTTTTCAAGTTCTCCTAAAAAATATTTTAGAGCTTCAGGGCTGTCTGACCTCTGTGGGAGGTCGATTACATAGGTTGGGATATAGTCTCCCAATAATTCATACATCTTCTTCTTACTATCGCAGGTATTCTCGGCGACTATCAGATCTACCATGCCGAAGTGAGAGCAGGATTTTATGCCCGAACAGCCGTCATTAACAATAGAGCCAAAGGAAGATTTAACAAGCGGGCAGATGTTCCTGGGTAAATATTGCTCAGCTATGGGTACAGTGTTATTCTTGCCTCCACAGAGTATTATACGATCAGCGCCTGCCGCAAAGATAATCTCGTCAGGCACAAAAAGACAAAAAGTGCCGACTAATTTCTGTCCAGCTTTCCTTTCATTTACGATCTGGCAAATTCGAGTACTATATGAATTTTTAAGGTTGTCAAGACTTTTGAAACAGCGCATATTCTCTATAAAATATTGGTGTTGATTTATTAAATTAGTTACTGCCTTTGCTTTTTTGTATTACAGCCCAAGCCTGTACTCTTCTTAGAGGATCGATTTTGAGTTTTTGTTATACTCTTAAAATGTGTTTACTCGAATATTACTCGACTATTACTCGGTTGTGTCCCTGAATTATTGATCAATTCCGAAAAAGCGAGTACATCCCACGTATTTGATGAATATATTGAGAGATTCTCTCGCTTTCGATTTTCAATGATTCATACCCACGACCTATTACTCGAATATACTCGAATATGATAGATTCGCAGAGAAAGAGAAGAAGCTATGAAAAGAAAGATGGGAAAAGATGAAAAGAGAAAGAAAGTTGGGAATAGATGAAAAGG
>DATMYS010000369.1:0-3239 GCA_035560835.1 Methanosarcina sp. | reverse complement strand
CTTAACTACAATATAAAAAAGAATTAAATGTATAGCTTAACACTTCAGGTGAACTTTCCTGAAAAATATTGTTCTTCAACCTGCGAATCATGGTTGTTTGTTTTAATTTACTATAGATTTTACGGAGTCTAGTTATGGATAAAGAGGACAGTAATAATTCAATCTGGAAACAAGTTAAGTCAATGTGGAACTCATTGCCAGAACTTATAAAATTACTTGGTACCATACTGAGTATAGCTATTGCTCTGAAAGCTCTTTTTCCTGTAGCTGCACTAGGAATCAGCAATTTTGGTGCGAGCCCGGGAATTATCGAGCCAGGAGGATCTTCTTTTTTAAACTGGGGCGTTTCTGGAGCTGATAATATTACAATAGAGCCTGATATAGGACCTGTAAGTTCGAATGGATCAATTTCTGTATCCCCTTCCGAAACTACAACCTATAAATTGATAGCGACTGGCAAAGGAAATGAAAAAGTAGCGCTCTGTACTGTCACTGTTAACAACGGATCTAATAACGAATCTCAAGAGCCTCTTATCATCAGTTCATTTGAATCAAGCCCTGACTCCATCACACCAGGCGAGAGTGCAGTCCTGAACTGGCACGTTTCAGGGGTTTCAAACGTTACCATCGAGCCTGATATTGGAGTCACAGAGCCCACCGGAACATTGAATGTGTCTCCTGCCGGCACTACGACATACAAACTCACAGCTTCAAATGGTGAGAAAGAAGATGCAGCTTACTGTACTGTTGCAGTTGAGGAAAATACTGCATCTTCCGAAAATGCTTCTGCATCAAATCTTCCGTCTGCGGAAGAAAGCCTGACATCTCAGGAGAATTCCGCGACTCAGGAGAATCCGACATCGGAAGAGAACTCGACATCAAAAGAGAATCAGGCATCACAAGATAACGCGGCACTTCAGGAGAGTCAAGCTTCCAAAGAAAGACTTCCATCTATCAGCTCGTTTAATGCGACTCCGGATACTATCGAAGAAGGAGAGAGCTCAAGCCTTGTATGGAGAGTCTCTGGGGCCTCGAAAGTTTCGATCAAACCTGGAATAGGAACCGTAGGTTTAACTGGAAGCCAGAGCATATCTCCCGCTGAAACCACGACTTATACTCTTACAGCTACAAACGAATTCGGAAGCACGGTTGCTACCAAAATAGTACTCGTACAGAGATCTTCGGCATCTTCTTCTCAAAAAACGGATTCGTCATCTAGTTCATCAACTGCAGCGCAAGATCAGCCCTCTAAGACTAATGGGACAGAACTCAATAGTTCCACCTCCGGGACTGAATCCTCCCAAAATGAGACACAATGAAAGATTTAATCTATAATTAATCTCTAACCTGCAATAAATATTTATTTCGATGAATAATCTCCAGTACAGAGAGGAACTTCCATAAAATGAGAAATTTCCAGTAAAAAGAAAAATTCCATAGGGAAAAAGCCTACCAGAACCATGACTTGCAGAAAATTGACCTCAAATCCTCCGGAATGGGACCCCCCTGCCCCTTCAACAGTCTATATCAAAATTAAAAACATTCCATACGAAACTTTCAAAGCACGGCTGAACGAGGGACTGGTTACCACTGAACTTGACCAGATTCGATACCGACTGGAAAAGAGGATCTACTGCTGCGGGGTCTGTTCCAAGCACGTTAACGGATACTGCGTCATTACAAATCGGAAAGTTGAACTACAATGGATTTGCAAGGCTTTCGTACCAAAAGAAGAATTCATATACCTTGATTCAAGTCCTGGTTCGGAAACATCACCGGAGTTCAGGTATCTTTCGGAAACCGGAATTCAAAAAAACTATCTCAAGGGCGAGAGTCCGGAGAACAGTAAACCGAAAAGTGCAGAGAGCCTTTATAAGGAAGGAGTAATTCTCTACAGGCAGGGAAGGCTCAGGCTTGCACTTGAGGCTTTTGATACTGTGATTTCTGAAGATCCCGAACATTTTCCAGCTTTATTTCATAAAGGGAATACCCTGTTAAAACTCAAACGCTACGAAGAGGCTCTTGAAACGTTTGAAAGTGCCTCCAGGATAAATCTGGATAATCCAGGGCTCTGGAACAATATAGGGTTTTCGCTGGTAAAGCTCGAACGTCTCAGGCAGGCACTTGAAGCTTTCGATAGGTCTATTTCCCTGAATCCGGTACAGAAAAATGCCTGGGAGAGGAAGGAAGCTGTACTTGTCCGGGTGCGCAAATGCGAAGAGGAACTGAAGGAGTTAGAAAAAACTCTGGAAAGAAATCCTGAGGATGCAGGTATCTGGTTTGAAAAAGGCAAACTTCATTTAAAGCTCGGAGAACTTGAGAAATCAAAAGAAGCTTTTGAAAAAGCCCTTAAAGAAAAACCCGGTAATGCAGAGGCCTGGCATCTCAGAGGAAAAATACATTTTGAAAACGGCTCTGAAAAAGAAGCCCTGCACGCTTTTGAAATGGCAACCCGGAAGAAACCGGACTTTCCTGAAGCCTGGTATGAAAAGGGCAGGGTTTTTTTGAAACTTAGCAACCCAAAAGGAGCAGAAAACGCTTTTAAAATCGCGGCTGACCTCTGGGAAAGCAGAGGGCTTAAAGCAAACGCTGAAACCGCACGTTCAAAGGTTAAAAGGTCTGGCTCTGGACAAAAATAAATTTCCAAGGAATTAAAAACTAACAGAGAATTATTCGCCTTATGAATTTTTGCTTCTGGCTCTGTTAGATAAGAAACTTGAAACAATTAAAGGAAGAACAATTAAAGGAGGAAAAACTCTTTCCTCTTTTTAATTGGGAAAACTTCTTTCCCCCTTTATTTCGCTAAACATTATTTGGCTTGTCTGTTTTCTATAAACTCTTATCCCCAGTCCAATTAATAAGTAAAGAATTGTAGTAATAATTCCATTGATTGGTGAAATAAGAATCTCTTTTCCTGCTACAATGCTGACATAACCCAATATAACTAAGGGATTTATTAGGGAGTCTTCTACCATATGTAGTACAACACCTGGCCAAATTGATTTTGTTACCCTAAACAGCTCAATAAACATTACCGCCCAACATACCATTGTTACAACAGAAACAACAAAATATATAGCTCGACTGACAGGTAACACTGCTTGTATATCTGTTTCGGATAAAAAGATCAGATAATATGGAGCATGCCAGATTCCCCAAAGACCGCCAACAATGAGATATATCTTCCAATCATTAAGATTTAATTTTATGAGTTGTGAAGTTAGATATCCATGTAAAGG
>DATMYS010000368.1:0-5047 GCA_035560835.1 Methanosarcina sp. | reverse complement strand
TTATAATTCATTAAAAAAGGAGGTTTACTTCTAAAAACCTCATTTGGACACTATAAATATGTATCTAATTATTGTTCATGGACAATGTCTATAAAAATTACAAAACCTAAATTACCTAATACGCACACAGCTCATTCCAGCCCATTTTCTACCATTAGTCGGGCGCGCGGCAGACTTCATGTCATCCCTTTGTCGTAAAAATACTAACATGGGTCGGGCAGAAGGACTATTACTTTCAAAACTAAGCGGCTTGCAAAGTCGTTGATCCGCAACCGTTGACCCGCAACCGTTGCGTCGAAACCGTTGCGCCGGTTTATCACGCCGGATAGGGTTTTGGGATAAGGCTATCAAACTCAAACGTGAACCGTTTTCGATCAAACCCTTTCAAAAAAGGTTTTTGATCACGCCATGTAGGTCCTTTGGTCAAGCTTTCCGCCGGAAAGGTTGAGATCAAACCTTTTTTCAAAAGGCTTGGGGACAAGCAGTTTTTTAAACGATTTGTATCGAGTGATCCAAAGAGAAATTTGGGCAAATCAGCTATCTTGAGCGCGTTGAAAATGTAGCCTTTCTTTCCTATAAGTCAGCCCTATTAGATCAGCTCAGTATCTTCATTATAATTCAGCCCTCTTGAGCGAAGCGAAAAGGGCTCCGTCCTCCCGAGACGGGACTCGGGCAACAAATAAATTAATAATGAGTTATGACTATTCACCTACGTTTCAGCTTCATTCTTACATTTTTCATTTAATTTACTCTCAATTAAGGTGAATTTATGTCATTAGCAAAACTCAGAACACATTATACAGTCGATGTCAAGCCTGAAAAAGTTGACAACGGTCAGAAAATTACTCTGGCAGGCTGGGTCCATGAGGTAAGAGACCTCGGAGGGATCTGTTTTGTAGTACTTCGAGACCGGGAAGGAAAGGCTCAGGTCACTCTTGTAAAGAAAAAGATCGATAAAGAGCTGTTTGATGTCGCAAGAAGGCTTGTCCGCGAGTCAGTAATTTCAGTAACCGGCTCCGTTAAATTCGAAGAGAAAGCCCCTAACGGATATGAACTGCTCCCTGAAGAGATCACTGTCCTGAATGTTGCAGATTCTCCATTGCCAATGGATACTACAGGCAAGGTGGAAGCTGAACTGGATACCAGGCTAGATTCGCGGTTCATTGACCTCAGGCGGGCTGAGACAACTGCGATTTTCAAGATAAGGCACCAGGCTCTCCAGGCTATAAGGGAGTACTTTGTAAAAAATGGATTTATCGAAACTGCAACCCCCAAGGTCGTAGCAACTGCAACCGAGGGCGGCACTGCACTTTTCCCGATCACTTACTTTGACAGGGAAGCTTTTTTGAACCAGAGTCCTCAGCTCTTCAAGCAAATCCTTATGAGCGGCGGTTTTGACAGGGTCTTTGAGATCGGCCCCATTTTCAGGGCAGAAGAGCACGATACTCGCAGACATTTGAACGAAGCTACTTCTATCGATGTTGAGGTCAGCTTTGCAGACCACTTCGATGTAATGGAAATTCTCGAAAACCTTGTGGCTTACGCCTACACCCAGGTTATTGAGAAGTGCAAGCCTTCCCTTGAAAAACTTGGGGTTGAGCTCAAAGTCCCGAAAACTCCTTTCCTTAAGCTCACCTATGATGAAGTAATCAAGATCATAAACGCCCGCTCAGAAGAGAAAATGCACTGGGGAGATGACCTTGGCACACTCGGAGAGCATATTGTGGGCAATTATGTCTACGAGACTACAGGGGAATCCCATTATTTCATTATTGACTGGCCGACTGAGATTAAACCTTTCTATGCCATGCCTTATGAGGACAGGCCGGAATTCAGCAAGTCATTTGACATGATGCACCGTACAATGGAACTCTCCTCAGGAGCTCAGCGTATCCATATTCCGGACTTACTTAAGAGCCGGATAGAATCACAGGGTCTGAACCCTGACGGCTTTGAGTTCTACCTTAAAGCTTTCGAATACGGCATGCCTCCACATGCAGGCTGGGGCATGGGCTGCGAACGTTTTATTATGACTATGCTCGGGACCGAAAATATCAGGGATACCGTACTCTTCCCCAGGGATAGGAGAAGACTTTCTCCCTGATCCCTTATTTTTGGAGATCGAACGTTTCCAGTTTAATCTCCAGTTTAAACGTTTCCAGCTTAAACACTGCCAGTTTAAACATTTCCAGTTTAATCTCCAGTTTAATGATTTCATAATTTTTTCAAGATTCGAACCGGAAGGGAACATAACATGACAGAAAGAAATATATCTACCGATTCCCCGGAAAAACGTGCAGCTGGCATCGCTGCATCCCGGATGGTAGAATCGGGAATGGTTGTGGGGCTTGGAACGGGCTCAACAGTTGCATATACGATAAAAGAACTCGGCAGACGGGTCAGGGAAGAGGGGCTCGAAATCCTGGGTGTTGTTACCTCATACCAGTCCGAAATGCTTGCCATAGAAGCCGGCATTCCTCTGGCTAACCTTGCCCAGCATCCGGAACTGGACATCGCCATTGACGGAGCAGACCAGATCGATTCGAAGCTGTACGCAATTAAAGGCGGGGGAGCTGCGCATACTCGAGAAAAAATAGTATCGTCATCCTCAAGACGTTTTCTGGTCGTAGCCGATGAATCAAAAACGACCATTCAGCTTGATAAGGCAGTGCCGGTTGAGGTCCTACCCTTTGCAAAAACTCTTGTGATTAAAAAAATAAAGGAATTGGGAGGAAAGCCCGAGCTGAGGTTTGCTCTGAGAAAAGATGGGCCTGTGATAACCGACAATGGAAATTTTGTACTTGATGCAAATTTCGGCGTAATAAGCGATCCTGAAGGTCTTGCCCTTCAACTATCTTCAATTCCGGGAGTTGTTGAGCATGGAATCTTTTCCAATGTGGACGAACTATATATCGGGAAAAAAGATGGATCAGTGGAGATAGTCAGGAAGTGAAATTAATCAGGAGACATAAATGTTTCATCTCTAGAATCAGAATACACCCGGTATGTTTTTATAGAAGTATTATCAGTTATTTTTTGATCAAATACTGCTTCATACAAGGCAACTGATTAAATCATATTTTCAGGCTGATTTAGGGCTAAAGTGACTATAGCCAGGACAACTTCAAATTATCAAGTAAAAAGTTTCGACATATACTTCATTTTAAGGAGGTTTTGGTTCAGATGGAAAAAGGTGGCCAGCCAATCATAATAGTAGATCCTAGAAAAGAGCAGACAAAGGGAAGAGAAGCACTCAGCATGAATATTGCGGCTGCAAAGGCAGTGGCCAGCATAGTCAAGAGCACACTTGGACCGAGAGGAATGGACAAGATGCTTGTCAATCCTATAGGGGACATTACAATCACAAATGACGGTGCAACCATTTTACATGATATGTCTATCGAGCACCCGGCAGCCAAGATGGTAGCCGAAGTTGCAGAGTCACTTGAAAGCTCGGCCGGGGACGGGACTACAAGTGCTGTCGTATTCACAGGCAGTCTGCTGGAAAAGGCAGAAAGCCTTATTGAGAGTGGAGTTCACCCGACAGTTGTTGTTAAGGGATACAGACTTTCAGCCGAGAAGGCCGTTGAGATCCTAGAAAACCTCTCAATCCCGACTGGCGAGAATGAAAAGGAGATGCTTGTAGAAGTTGCCAGGACCTCTATTACGGGCAAAGCTTCTGAAAAATACAAGCGTTTGATTGCGGAACTCTGTGTTGATGCTGTATTTGCGATTCGCGAGAGGGGAATTGTCAATCTGAAAGACGTTATTCTTTCAAAAGACGTCGGCGGCAAGATCGAAGATACCGAGTTCGTCGAAGGCATTGTAATAGACAAGGTCGCTCTGGACAAGGAATTTCCTCTCAGAATCGAGAACCCAGCTATTGCTCTGATCGATACTCCCATGGAAGTTGGCAAGACCGCAAACAAAGCAAAACTTCAGATAAGCGCATATGTCGATCTTGAGGGCTTTGTAAAGCAGGAAGAAGCAGCCTTATTCGAAATGGCAGACTATGTCATCAGGGCAGGTGCAAATGCGGTTTTCTGTTCCAAAGGCATGGATGACAAGATAGCAGCCTACCTGCAAGATCGGGGAATTTATGCAACCCGCAGGGTTAAGAATGAGGATATGCAGCATCTTGTAGATGCCACAGGCGGAAGGCCTATCCGCAATATCAAAGAACTGACCCAGAAAGAACTCGGGCATGCCGGGCTCCTTGAACAGGATCGGGACGGCGATCAGGGTAAGACCTATCTCAGAGACTGTAAGGGTGCAAAATCCGTGTCCATTGTCATCAGGGGCGGTACTGAACACGTAGTTGACAATATTGAACGCGCAATCGACGACGCCCTCAGGGTAGTAAAATGCGCGGTTGAAGACAACAAGATAGTTGCAGGCGGCGGTGCTACCGAGATCGAAGTCGCACTCGAACTTCGTACATATGCCTCCAGCATAGGCGGGCGTGAACAGATGGCAATCAGGGCTTTTGCAGACGCCCTTGAAGAAATCCCGAGGACAATTGCCAGAAACGCAGGCCTGGACACTATCAACACAATAGTGAACCTCAGGGCAAAGCACGCCGAAAACAAAAACGCAGGCCTGAACATCAATACCGGTGCTGCAGAAGACATGCTAGAAAAAGGCATTGTTGATCCTCTCAGGGTTAAGGTCAACTCCGTCAAAGCCGGTTCCGAAGCTGCAGTAATGGTGCTCCGTGTGGACGATATACTCCGCGCCCAGAGTTCCTCCATGCCGGACATCAAACCCGAGCACATGGCAAGCACCTACGACGGCATGGCAGCCCCGCAGCTTAACATGCGCAGGTAAGCCAGGTTTAAGTCAAAGTAGCAAATAAACAAAGATAAGTAAACATAGAAAAGCTGCGGGTTTTACTCTGCAGCTTCTCTTAAAATCTTTTTTAGAACTGTTTTTAACTTCTTTTTTCTAATTCGTTTTCAGGTTTAGTTTTAAGTTCTAAACTATAAGGTCCCTGACAGATTGGCAATAAGCTATTTTTATAAATGTCAAATTTTGAGAAGTTATCGGG
>DATMYS010000367.1:0-8768 GCA_035560835.1 Methanosarcina sp. | reverse complement strand
ATATAATATAGAAAATGAAGTTTATTAGTCCTTAAATCAGCTATTTTTGAGGGCTTCAGATCTTATTAGTGTGAGATTTCTGGTTTAAAGGGGGAGTTACAGGTGTGGGTAAATAAATTAACCGTTTTTTTAGTGGTTGCTATCTTCTTCATTATTGTAGTCTCTAACCCTGCAGCCGCCAGGGAGATTACAGTGGCTAATGAAAATTCAGGTGCAGATTTCCGATCGATTCAGGAAGCAGTAAACAATTCGTCTTCAGGAGATACGGTTATTGTCATGCCTGGAACTTATAAGGAAAATATAATTGTTAATGTTACCTCGCTGACTATTAAGTCGAAGTCGAAAAACCCTGAGGTACTGGTAAAATCTCCAGAGGAAAACAAAAGCGTTTTCCTTATAACAGCTAATAACGTAACTCTCAGCGGCTTCAATATAACAGGGGCTAAGGGAAACTATACTTACTATCCATCTGGGATTTGCCTTAAGAATGCTAGGAACTGCGAAATTACAGGTAATACTCTATTTGAAAACTATCTGGGAGTGTGCCTTGTTAACGCGGATTATAATAAAATTTCGAAGAACTTCCTTTTCAACAGTTCTATTTCTCTGAATGAAGACAGTAACATGAATAATCTGAAAGGCAATGTCCTTGAAGAAGGGCCCATTTCTCTGTCATATTCCAGTTATAATACAATTTCAGAAAACTCTCTCTTCAATGGTTCTATTTCTATGGGTGAAAGCAGCAGGAATAACCTGACAAACAATACCATTGAAAAAGGCTCTATTCATCTGGCAGTATGGTGCTCGCTTAACCTGATATCCAAAAATAAGATCTCAAACGGCTCGGGTGTAAATATTGCCTGCTGCGGGGGAGGTGATATAATATCTGATAATTTGATTTCGAATTGCTCCACAGGGGTTTCTACATACGATCACGGTATATATGTTATTAACAATAGCATTATAGACTGTTACTGTGGGATAGATATTTCTCAGTCGCCCTCCAGAATTCATAACAATACGCTCCTGAACTGCAGCACTGGAATTATTGTGACGGACTCTAGTACTGATATATTAAATAACGTAATAATCTCCAGTGCAGATTGCGGGCTTTCTATTCCAGATCGAGAAAGTGATGAACGAATCTACAATAATTACTTTAACAACAATATGAATGTAAGGCTGGGAGATCATAGTGAATATACCTGGAACAATTCATGTGTATCAGGTACTAATATTGTAGGCGGACCATACCTGGGCGGCAATTATTGGGCAAACCCGAATGGAACCGGCTTTTCCGAGACCTGCACGGATTTAGATGGAGATTGGATTTGCGATTCTCCTTATAATGTCAATGGAAGTGATTTCGATTTTCTTCCTCTCGCATCTATATCCAGAATACAGAATCCACCTGTTGCAAACTTCAGTACCAATATCACACAGGGGCTTGCCCCTCTTTCAGTCCAGTTTACAGATTTTTCACAATATGCACTTTTATGGAACTGGGATTTTGACAATGACGGGATCTCAGACTCTGCGGAAAAAGACCCGGTTTACGAGTATGAAGCTCTAGGAAATTATACTGTTAATCTGACAGTAAGCAACGCAAACGGTAAAGAGTCAAAAACTCAGGAGATTACTGCACAGGAGGCTAAGAGTCTTCCAGTAGCCGATTTCAGTGCCAATACTACGAACGGCCAGGCTCCTCTTTCTGTAATTTTTACTGATCGTTCGCAAAACGTAGCAAAAAGAGTATGGGACTTCAATAATGATGGTATTACTGATTCTACAAACAAAACTGCATTTTATATCTATACTTTTCCGGGAACCTATGTTGTTAACCTGACCGTAGTTAATTCAAAAGGAACTTTCTCAAAGTTATCTACGATAACAGTATCTCCTGTACAGCGTGTAGATGGGCAACTTATCCTTGCTGAATACCAGGTTACTACCAATAAGTCACAGAAGAGCCATCCTGTTATCTACAAGGACAGAATTGTGTGGTCGGACGATCGCAACGGAAATCCTGATATCTATATGTATGATCTCTCCACTTCCAGGGAAACTCAAATAACCACCAGTGAATCATATGACTTTTCTGCTGACATCTATGATGATAGAATTGTATGGACTGATCTTCGTAATGGAAACGGAGAAATTTACATGTACAATCTTTCTACTAAAAAGGAAACTCGGATCACTACTAATGGGTCCGCCTCCAATCCTAAAATTTACGAAGATAAGATAATCTGGGTAGATTACCGCAATGGTGATGTTAAAAACTTATCAAATTCTGATATCTATATGTATGATCTTTCTACCCATAATGAGACTCAAATTACCAACAGTATATTGGATGATTTAGATCCTGAGATATATGGAGACAAGATAGTGTGGTGTGCTAAGCGCCATGAGTCTGAAAACTCAGATATCTACATGTACGATCTTTCCACTTTAAAGGATACAAAGATAACCACAAATGAATCACGATATATGCATCCTGTAATCTATCGTGATAGGATTATCTGGGAAGATTACCTTAATGGTGAAAAAAAGAGCATATACATATATAATCTCTCCACTTCTACAGAAACCCAGATTGCTACCAATACATTAGACTATCTTTGGCCTGCTATTTATGAGAATAGAGTCGTGTGGGCAGATTATCGTAATGGCGAAACAGCTATCTATATGTATGATCTCTCCACTCAGAAGGAAACAAAGATAACCACCGATAAATCATACCTGGGAGAGCCCGCCATCTATGAAAACAAGATTGTATGGAGTGATAGCCGCAGTGGATATCCCGATATCTACATGTGCATTATTTCGAAAGAGGAACAAAAACCAATACAACCTGTTGCAGATTTTTCTGCATTCCCTACTTCTGGAGCAGCCCCGCTAAAAGTATTATTTACCGACAATAGTACAGGTGCACCGACTTTCTGGCTCTGGGACTTTGGAGATGGTATTAATTCAAAACATGCTTTAAACGCAACTCATACATTTACTGAACCAGGAAAGTATAATATAAGCCTTATAGTAACGAATGGAAATGGCAGTAGCACTAAAATCATACCTGAATATATCACAGTCTTCAAAAAAGAATGAACATCTTCAAAAAGAATGAGTACTTATACGGGAAAAATGGAAAAATAGTACGAAAATTGAGGTGAAAGGGTAATATAGATAATTAATTAACTTGACAAAACAAACATTTTCAACAAACCCTTTCACCTTATTCGAGTAAACTCGGCAGCCAATGCTGTTTCCTTCTTTTCTGTTTATCTTCCTGATAGCCAGTTCTGCTCCCCCAGTTCTGCTCCCTTTTTTTCAATTCACTTTCCTGATAATCAGTTTCTTCACAACCTTTTTTTCGTTACCAGTTTCGTTTCCTTCATTTTGTGAAACTTCAATCCAGAGCCGGAAGTTATAATCATTGCCTGCTCCAAGGTCTCTGATGCAGATTTCAAGAGGTTTCTCCCTTGCAGGTTCTTTTTTTCCTCTGAACTTCTGGTGAAAGGCTTTTGCGGCAGCCTTTTCGGGAGCAGGGGCAGAGATCACTCCTATCATTCCTCCGTTTTCGTCCGTAGCAATGAAGGTTTTTTCCTTTTTCTCCTGCACTGCTGAAGTTTCCTGTTTTATGGTTTCCCGCCTGAGCTGACGCCTGACCCTGCTCAGAGCATCTTCTGTGCTCCTTTTTTCAGGAGCTGGTCTCGAGGCTCTAACTTCGGAGAGGTGCTTTTCTTTCCTCTCCGGTGGAATATAAGGAACTTTTCCAAGGAGTTTGTGGAGAAGCATGATTGCAGCATGTTTGTCAAGGGGCTCATTGTTGTTTCCGCACTTTGGGGACTGAATACAACTCGGGCAGCCGCTTTCACATGGGCAGCTTTCAATTGCTTTCAGGGTGCCATCGAGCACCTGTTCAATCAGGTCATAGCCTTTTTCAGCGTATCCGACTCCTCCCCTGTGCCCGTCATAAATAAAGATTCCACTTTTGCCTCCGAGATCAGAATGGGACGGCGTAGAAACTCCGCCTACGTCGCTCCTGTCCACAAGCAGGTGAAGAGGATACATTGAAATCATCGCGTGCTCGATAGCATGAATCCCGCCTGCAAAATCCAGTTTATATTCTGTTACCAGTTCCTGCAATCTGTCCGGAAGTTTGAGCCAGAGAGCCATTGTCTGAAGGCTAACGGGAGGCATCTCAAGGGAATGGGCGCTCATTACATCATTGCTCTGGGTCTGGATTTTTCTGTACCCTGTAACCCTGTCCGTTACTTCGACTTCCCCCAGGCCCACCTCAACCTCCGATGCGTGCAAAAGCGGTTTTACTGCATAGGTCTCCTGCACAAGCACGGACGAGTCAATCATGGGTTTAGTATAATAGGCATCATGCGTCTTTACAGCATGGATTTCCTTCTTTTCGTGGTCGATCCTGTTTATGTAATAAGATTCTCCCCTGTGCATATAAACAGCCCCTGGATGGCATTCCCTGAAGGCGAGGGTTTCCTCAATGTCTTTTTCTATAGGAAAGCGCTTTTCCCCTTCAAAAGCAAGAAGAGAGTAAGTATTATTATCGATTCCCCGAAGCGAAACGTGTTTGTATGGAAACGGGTCTGTCGAATATTTCAGGTCGCTACCTGCAAGCAGGCCTTCAGCTTCCAGAAGTTCCACAACTCTTGGATACCCTTTACCGAAGAATTTCTCATCGGACGCCTGCAGAGGAATCTCTTTTGCGGCACAGAGCAGGTGCCCTGCAAGGATATACGGATTTTTGGGGTTGAGCACTGCATTTTCACTGCTTCTTGCAAAAAAGTCGGCAGGATTTCTCATATAGTACTGGTCAAGAGCGTTTGTGCCTGCTACAAGTACAACAAGGCTTTCATTTCCGCTTCTACCTGCCCTGCCTGCCTGTTGCCTGGCACTCATTACCGTCCCCGGGTAGCCGTCCAGAATACAGGCATCAAGCCCCCCTATATCTATACCCAGTTCGAGCGCATTTGTAGAAATAACCCCTCGAAGTTCTCCTGAATTCATTTTCTTCTCTATTTCTTCCCTTTCCCGATCGAAATAGCCGCTCCTGTATGAACAGATCGCAGGAGAGAGATTTCTGCTCCTTAAAAGCTCCCTGCAACTTTTGTACATCCTCTCAACTCCTTGCCTGGACCGAGTAAAAGCCAGGGTCTGAAGACCTGCCTGCACAGCCTTTGAAAAAAGAGACGAGGCTTCGGAAAAACTGCTTCTCCTTAGTGTACAACCCTTATTATTAAGATAAAGCGGGGGATTCCAGAAAACGAATTGCTGGCTACCCTGAAAAGAACCATTATTCTCAATCACGGCAGCTTTTCGCCCGATAAGTGTTTCCGTATGGTCTTCCGGGTTTCCGATTGTTGCAGAACAGCAGATAAACTGCGGAGATGCCCCGTAATATTCAGCTACGCGCAAAAGACGCCTGAGCAAGTTTGCCATATTGCTGCCTATAACTCCTCGATAGTAGTGGCTCTCATCAACGACTATGAACTTGAGGTTTGAGAAAAAGTGCCTCCAAAGGTGATGCCAGGCAAGAAAACTCATATGAATCATTTCAGGGTTTGTTAAAACCACATTGGTTTGCCCTTCTCTTACCTTCCTCTTCTCGGTTTCTGAAAGGGCGCCTGTATAACGGGCTATGCCTGCACATGATTTCAGCGCCTCTTCGAATTCCAGAAAGGATTTTAACTGGTCGTTTACAAGCGCATTTAAAGGAGATATATAAAGGGTAGTTGCTTCAGGTTCATTGAGAATAGTCTCAAAAACAGGAATCATGTAAGTAAGGGACTTTCCGCTTGCCGTGGTCGTGCAGAGGACGATATCCTTTCCGTCCTGGATTTTTTCTATGGCCTCGACCTGATGAACATACAGATCTTCAATTCCGATGCCTGAAAGGGCTGCTTTTACCTGCGGTTTAAGGGAAAGAGGAGCATACAGAGCTTCCCTTGCAGGAATTTTCTCGTTATGAACGATCTGGTTTTCATAGCGGCTGGAAGCTTTGATCTGGTTTAGAAAGTGGGAAATGTCCATTTTTTCGGCACCGTTTTATTTTATCCGGGAAATGTTATTTTTATAGTATTCTGCTTTTTCTTTCCTGTTTTTCAGCCATTCAGCAATCTGATCCCCAGGACTAGAAAACATGAGAAACTTTCGACCCAACGTTTTCACGCCTTCTCATGTCTTTTTCTGCGCCTATAACATTTTTAAAAGCAAAACTTTCTCACCGGATTTGAGATTCAGGCCTTTGTCTGACGTTATTCGATCGCGTATGAAGCAAATTTACTCTTTATCTGAAGTCTCTTTTTTCGAGGCAGCTTTTTTGAAATCCTGTATTTTTCGATCTTCTGCTTCAGTTTCTTCAGATTCGATTTCTTCAGCCTCAAATTCTTCAGCTTCGAAACTTTCTGCCTCAAATTTCTCGGCCTCAAAGTCTTCTTCCTGAAAAATATCCTCTTCAATATCTTCTTCAAAGCCTTTTTCCAGGGCTTCCTCTTCAAAGCCTTCTTCAAGGGCTTCTTCGAGCTCCCATTCTTTTAAAGTACCTTTGTCAGTCCTGCTTTCTGTGCCTTTTTTTATATCCTCTGCGCTTTTGCCTGCCTGGCTCTTAATTTCGCGGATTGTTTCACCAAGCTCCCTTTTAATTCCATATTTTCGGAAAAAATGAGTCAGTACGTTTGAAACGTCTCTTTCGAGAATTTCATCAGCGTGAGGATGGTTAGGAGTGACATACTGGGGCCAGTCAATTAGCTGGACGCCGTCTTCGGAAGCAAAGATATTGTACTCACTTAAATCGGCGTGGATGACTCCCAGTGAATAGGTAATTTTTACCTGTTTGAGAATTTCATCGAGATACCATTCGGGGTCAAGAAGTTTTGTTTTTGAGAGAAGGCTGCCTTTTGCAAGCTCCATAACTATTGCATGCCTGTTATGGTCAAAGGGTTTCGGGATTGAGACCTTTGGATAGAGTTCGGCCATGATCCCGTACTCCCGCTGGGCGGCAAGCCGTGCTGCATAGATCCAGGAAAAGTGTTCTCTTTCCCCAAGGTGTTCACGCACTCGCTTTATTTGCTTGAAACTGGTTCTCCCTTCCCTGTGAAACTTTATTACGACCGGCACAGGCTCCCCAATTACAAGCTCAGGCGGGAGGATCGCTTCATAAATAACCGATTCCTTTCCTACCCCTACTTCGTCCCCTATTGCACTGATACTCTTTCGCTTGACAAAGGCATTAAGGGCAAGGGCATCATATCCTTCGAAGTAAATCTGAAAACCCTCATAAGGCTGGGTGTTCCTGACTACAAGCTTATTTCGCACAAGTTTTTTCAGCCTGTATTCCAGTTTTTCAAAGGGCATCCTGGTGTATTTATTCAGTTCTTCCATTGGCACCCATTCAAAGTGCTTCATTCCGGTTTCAATGCCAGTCAGGATCCTGAAATCCTTTGAGTCAAGATCTTTAAAAACCCTCAGCGCTTCGTCGATCATCTTGATACTAGATATAGCCCTCGATATTTAAATAATAGGTCTCATTTGGAAGGCTGGCGCGGTACTTTTATCCTTGAAAACTTATAATCCACGTATGACTAGAAGCCACGTAAAAGGGCTACAGACGTGGCTTGCGATTTACAACAACTCCGAAATTTTGTCTGCGTTCTGAAGCCCTAATCGTACTGTGCCCACCACGTTATGATAGGCGTATAAATCTCTTTGAAACGCTTTTGTCCACAAGTTTAGCGCGATATAATTCATCGATTGCTTTTATCTAGCTTTGATTGTTTTTCCCACCCTCCGTTTATACCAAGCATTCCCAATTCATATAGATGCTTAAGTATTTAGGTTTCCATAGCTCCTAACATACACATATCTATTCAACTTCCCATTTCAAATGTAACCTGCAGGATCAGGCTCTACACGTCTCGCTTTCGGAAATCTTTTATCTTTTCAATTTCAAGGTTATCCTTTTTTCTATTAACATCTCTGAGCCTCTAGACCTAAAGAATCATATGCTAACAAACGTTCGGGTTGAATTCTTTTTTATATAACAGATTAACATAATACTCAATGAAGGACAAGAAAAAGGCAACTATACTTTTATATCAACTATACTTTTATATAATACATCAATAGTATACTCAATGCAAAGTAGGTAAAAAGCAAAGATACCTTAATATGGGAAGATGAACTCGTCAAGAGAAATTATAGCCAGATTGAGGAGTCTACCAAAACATAAGGTAATCATGGAAGTTTTTGGTGAGCTAGGTTTTTGGTGAGCTAGTGCACAATTCCTAATTATGACAATAAAACTGGATTTTGAAATCAATAGTATTCAATGAGTTATCCATAAAAACCATAGACGGAAACCGATAAACACGAATTGAACCTCACTGTGTTCATCTGTTTTTATCCGTGGTTTATTGAGAATATATGGAATCGATGCACTAGGTTTTTGGTGAGCTAGGTTTTTGGTGAGCTAGGTTTTTGGTGATTTTCCAGACGAAGTCATAGAAATTTTTGATGAACTAAGTTTTGTAAATGAGCTTGTTTCAAAACTACCTCCAATCCTTCTTGACCAATATTTCGGAGTAGAAAATCAAGATCAATATAACTAAATGGGATATCTGCTTTTGATCTAAAACATGAATAGTCGGAATTTTGAAACCAGCTCAATAGATAATTAGAGGTAAAATGGAAAATAAATTTATGAATAAGCAATTGAGAGTATTATTTATAGGAACTTA
>DATMYS010000366.1:0-5652 GCA_035560835.1 Methanosarcina sp. | reverse complement strand
GCCGATAAGTAAATTGGAAGAGTTCAGATCTGTAAGATCAGTTATAGAGATTTATTCACATAATGGATTGAAAGATAAAAAAGCTACATTCATTTGCCTGACAGTCTTCCAATCCATTTTTTAAATTATTTTTCTGGATTTACTGCTTTTTAGGATTTTATTCTCTTTTTACAGCTTTTAGAACCACTGCTCCTTCCTGGCTCTCAACCTCTACTGCAAAGCCGACGTCTTCAAAAAGCCCTTGCCATCCGGCTTTTGAGAGTTGAGGCCCATGGTGGTGTTGATCTGCAAGCGGCTCAACTGCAATCAACAGGCCGCCATTTTTAAGCACCCTCTTAATCTCGAATAGGGCGAATTTGATGTCTTCGAGGTGGTGAAGCATGAAAAAACAGGTAGCTACATCCGCAGAATCGGCTTCAAAAGGCAGGGCATAGGCACTTCCTGTCCTGAACTCAACATTCGGCACGCCAAGGACATCGGCGTTCATCTGCGCCTGGTCTGTGAGGGAATCGTGAAGATCAATCCCATAAACCTTCGAATCCGGGTTATTTTTTGCAAGCTCCATAGTAAGGCTTCCGAAGCCGCTGCCAATATCGAGGATTGTTTCTCCTTTTATGTCAGGAAGAACCGCAGGAAGTACCTGTGCCCTCACACGGGCCATGCGGTCCTCAGGAAATGTTGCCCTCTTCACTTTTTCCGCATCTATTGTTGTAAAAGGAAGGATAGCATAGATTTTTGACCCGTCAACTGCCATAAGTCCTCTTACGTAAACTCTTTCAGCTTCAGCTACGATACATTCCACAATTGAAACTCCGACATCACTGCAAAAACGCATGTTCCATTCTTCCCTTTTCTCGGTGAACTGGATATTCAGGGGAGCATGGACCACAATATAATGAGAGTATTCAGGCTTGAAATAATCTGACATGGATTCAGGTTCATTCAGACAAATTTCACTGATGCTGTCCCTAAAAAGAGCAAGAATTTGCAGGGAAATCTCATCAGCCTCGTTTTTTACGCTTCCAATTTCTCCGAACATATCTCTGAATTTGCTTTCACTAAATAAAAGCTCTCTTATAGCAACAATTAGAAAAAAGAAAGTGAACTTACGGCAGGTCCCCCCGACTTCTCCTTTTTCAAACTTATATAAACTTTAGAAGGTACCGAAAACTTCTGTTAGACTCTATAATTACGGAGAAAATTTAGTACACTTTCTCACTTTTTTTCAGTTACTATATAAATATACAATCACCCCATACATACATTTAAATACTATTATATCGGATACGGATTACCTATTGGTGGTCGTGATGAAATACATAATTGCAATGATAAGGCCGGAAAGACTCGATGCAGTCAAACGAGAACTTCAGAAACTTGAAGTAAATAGACTGACAGTATCATCGGTCGCCGGTTATGGTGCGCAAAAAGGGCATCTAGAGATTTATAGGGCAACTGAACATGAAGCAAATCTTCTTGAGAAAGTAAAAATAGAAATCGCAGTAGAAGACCATTTTCTGAAACCAGTTATTGAAGCAATAAAAACCGGCGCAAAGGGCAACGACGGCTACATCGGAAGCGGCAAGATATTTGTACTGCCACTAGAGGATGTAATACGGATTCGCACTAACGAAACCGGACCTGATGCACTATGAGGGGATAAATATGGCTATCGTAGCAGCAGACACGGCATGGGTATTGATCTCAGCCGCACTTGTATTGATAATGCTTCCCGGACTTGCGCTGTTCTACGGCGGGCTGGTCCAGCGAAAAAACGTTCTGAGCAGCATGATGCATTCATTTGTTGCAATGGGCGTCATGGCTCTGGAATGGGTAGTGATAGGTTACTCGCTTGCTTTTGCAGACGGCAACTCGTTTGTGGGTGGCCTCGGACACGCGTTCCTGAAAGGGATTGATGCATATTCAGTAACTGGTACAATTCCAACTTATGCATTTATTGCATTTCAGGGGATGTTCGCAATAATTACGCCTGCTCTGATTTCAGGCGCAATTGTAGGACGTGTTAAGTTTAAATCTTATATTGCGTTCATAGCACTCTGGGGACTTATTGTATATGCACCTGTCTGCCACTGGGTCTGGGGTGGAGGATTTCTAACAGGAAAAGCTCTCGACTTTGCAGGTGGCACGGTTGTTCATATAACTTCAGGTATCTCCTCACTTGCAATTCTGACTTACCTTGGCAAGAGGCGGGGTTATGGAGTAGATCCACTAAAACCACATAACGTTACTCTGACGCTCCTTGGAGGAGGTCTTCTCTGGTTTGGATGGTTTGGATTCAACGCAGGGTCAGCTCTTGCTGCAAATGAGATTGCATCACTTGCATTCATTACAACGCTTATAGCTCCAGCAGCTGCAGGATTTATCTGGATGGCACTTGAATGGCATCACTTTGGATATCCAACTGCGCTGGGATTTGCAACCGGGGTTCTGGCAGGACTTGTTGCAATAACTCCAGGTGCAGGCTTTGTCTCTCCAATGGCAGCAATTCCTATAGGTATGATCACGAGTTTCGTGTGCTACAAAGCTGTAGGACTCAAAGAAAGGTTCGGATATGATGATTCGCTGGATGCCTTTGGAGTACACGGCGTAGGAGGAATAGTAGGTGCACTTCTAACAGGTGTGTTTGCAAGTGTAGGAGGGACGGGACTCCTTTATGGAAATCCAGGGCAATTGTTAATCCAGCTCCAAGCAGTTGTTGTCACAATTGTTTATGCAACTGTCGGTACCCTCCTTATTGGATTCGTACTTAGCAAGACTATAGGACTTAAAGTCAGTGAAAGTGAAGAAAACATCGGACTTGACAAAACGCAGCATGGTGAATTTGCATACAACCTTTGAGTACAGGCAAAACTTTACCTGTACTTTTCTAATTTTTAGGTTTCCGTAGGATTTTCCTCATTGGTAAACCCATCTTAGCCATTTTCTATCCTGAAAATCTCTCGAAATATATTTCGTGGAATACGAAGGGTAGAAATGGTTATGTATGATAATATAGGAAGAAGGTAAGATATTTGAGATTTCCTAGTTATCATATAAAAATAGATGGGATGATAAGATGTTTGATACTGGCTCTACAGGCTTTATGCTGCTTGCGACAAGTCTTGTGATGCTAATGACTCCTGGTCTGGCATTCTTTTACGGAGGACTTTCCTGTAAGCGGAATATTTTAGGAATTATGATGCAGAGTTTTGTTTCGATGGGATTGACGACTGTTTTGTGGTTTTTTATTGGTTATTCTCTGTGTTTTAGCGGAGGAGAAGGCGCAATTATCGGAAATCTGGACAAGATGTTTCTGCATGGAATTACCCCACTTACAATATTCAAAGATACGGGTTTTCCTGAACTTGTATTCGTGGCTTACCAGATGATGTTTGCAATTATTACTCCGGCTCTGATTACGGGAGCATTTGCAAACCGGGTTACTTTTAAGGCTTATCTTATTTTCCTTGTTCTCTGGCAGCTTTTTGTTTACTATCCTTTCGTCCATATGGTCTGGGGAGGCGGCCTGCTTGCACAGATGGGAGTTCTTGATTTCGCAGGCGGAATCGTTGTCCATGCAACAGCCGGATTTGCAGCTCTTGCTTCGGTCTTTTACGTAGGCTCAAGAAAGTACAACAAAATAACAAAACCAAACAATATTCCGTTAATGGCTATCGGAACTGCTCTTCTGTGGTTTGGATGGTACGGCTTTAACGCTGGAAGTGAACTTAATGTAAATGGGATTACCTCACTTGCGTTCCTGAACAGCGACATTGCGGCCTCTTTTGCAGCAATCACCTGGATGATAATAGAATGGTATAAGGAAGGAAAACCAAAGTTTGTGGGACTTATGACAGGAGCAGTTGCCGGCCTTGCAACAGTTACGCCTGCAGCGGGTCTTGTTTCTTTGCCTGTAGCTGCACTAATGGGAATCCTCGGATCAATTGTATGTTACTTTGCCGTACATCTTAAAAATAAGATGGAATGGGACGATGCTCTTGATGTATGGGGTGTCCATGGAATTGGGGGAGTTTCCGGCACAATTCTTCTTGGAATCTTTGCTTCAACTGCTATAAATCCAGCAGGGGCTGACGGACTGATTTACGGCGGCACAGCATTCTTTATTAAAGAAGTTGTGGTTGTTGCAGCTACTTCAGTCTATGCATTTGTATTTTCCTACATTATGCTGATGTTGATAAACTCAGTAACTCCGGTCAAAGTTACGGACGAAGATCAACTTGTAGGTCTGGATATTTCTATGCACGGCGAATGCGCCTACGACACAATTCATTGAAAAAAAGTTTATTCAGTTAATGAAACAAAGTTAGGGATATTCCCTGACTCTTTTATCTTTTCTATTTCAGCCGTTCATAATTGTCTTCTTTTCACAGAAATCCACAATCAGGATTTTCAAGTAGGAAATTACAAATAAAAGGCTTTGAAGGGAGAAAATACCTTAAAGTCCGATAATTGATATTTCTAGCGGTTGTTTTCTTAGAATAGTTGTTTTCTCAGAGCAGTTTTTTCTTGGAATAATTTTTTTTCTCAGAACAGTTATTTTCTCAGAGTAATTTTTTTCCTCAGAATAGTTGCTTTCTTACCATTGTGAGCGCCAGGATCACCGAAAAAAACATTGTCATTACGAAAATAATTGCAAATGCATGGGGATTATTCTCAAAAGGGACGTCAACATTCATTCCAAAAAAGCTTGCGACCATTGTTGGGATTGACAGGACGATTGTGACTGAAGTCAGGAATTTCATGACAATATTTAAGTTGTTGGAAATAACCGAGGCATATGCATCCATTGTTCCTGTCAGGATATTGCTGTAAATATTTGCCATCTCAATTGCCTGCTTATTTTCTATAATGACATCTTCGAGAAGCTCCGTATCGTCAGGATACATCTTAATAGGAGTAGATCTCAGGATTTTCTCAAGAACTATTTCATTGCTTTTTAAAGATGTAGAGAAATATACAAGGCTTTTTTCCAGTCCAAGAAGCTGAATTAATTCTTCGTTTTTCAGGGATTTATGCAGTTTGGATTCGATTTTATCACTTGCTTTATCAATGCGCCTGAGATATTGAAGATATAACTTTGAGTTTCTATACAGGATCTGTAAAAGAAAACGTGTTTTTTTGAATGTATAAAAGGATTTTATTCTACTTTCGATAAAGCTACTAATAACGTAATTTTCCTGAAGGGAGATGGTAACGATGTTTTTGTCGGTAATTATGATCCCAAGGGGGATTGTAAAATAAATTCCCCCATCCTGCAGGTTCGTGTTTGGTACGGGTATATCTATTAATACAACAGTACAGCCTTCATCTACTTCAATTCTGGAGCGTTCCTCTTCATCGAGTGCAGCTTTAAGGTGTTCAAGAGGAATATTCAGTTTTTCTGAGATAGAGATAATTTCTTTTTCGTTAGGATTTACAAGATTAATCCATGCTCCGTCTTCAACCTGATCAAGAGTTGCCAGTCCGGAATCTGTTGATTTGAATATCTGAAGCATGGATGGTTCTCTCCCTGTAGGTAGTGTAAAAATTACACTCACTTAAAATGAGAATAGAATTTACGGGTTTCAAGCAGAGCGCCTATCTATAAATATATTTTCATAATAAACATTTATGGCAGGTGACATGGAATAC
>DATMYS010000365.1:0-5946 GCA_035560835.1 Methanosarcina sp. | reverse complement strand
CTATAAATATAATTCAACTTCAGAAAAATTATATTTTATGGGAGCCATACAAATGTTCCAGACTGAACTTATTATTTACCTTCAATCCCTTGGAACCCAATGTTTTACGTTTCTCATGATTCTTATAACTACAATGGGATCTTCCTCGTTCTTAGTAGCCATAATAATTATAGCCATTTTTGGTGTTGATTTTAAAAAGGGTTTTCTTCTGTTCCAGCTATTGCTGTGGACAGGCCTGGTTACCGATATTCTAAAGATATTAGTCGCATTTCCAAGGCCGGATTTTGTAGACAATAGGGTTCTTAACCTGGAATCTGGAATAAAAAATACATCGCCTTTCAGTATGAATGAACCGAAAAGCATTTTCGCACTTCCCGACAAACAGATTCTTAAAGCATTTCGCCTTCAAGAAGCTTTTACCCTTTCTCCTTTTGGTTTTCCTTCAGGGCATGTAGCGCTTATGACTGCACTATGGGGAGGAAGCGCCATTGTATTCAACAAAAGGATAATCCGAATATTGACTCCTCTCCTGATAGTAGTCATGGCTTTTTCAAGGGTATACCTGGGAAGACATTTTATAGAAGATGTGCTGGGAGGGGCTATTGTAGGGTTAATTCTCCTGGTCATTTTTACACATTTTCTCAAAAGCCCTCTGAAAGATGATTTTTTCAAAAAAGAGAATTTTGAATTCGTATTCAGACGCCAGAATTTGCTTTTTTACTTTTTTATGTTCGTTATTCCTATTATTTTCATAGCCTTATCCCTGGTAAGTGCCGATGTAGCAGGAGTGTTCCTTGGCACGAATGTTGCATACGTACTGATTATAAGAAAAGGGATCCCGGATGACACCGGAAGTGCAGCACAGAGAACTACAAGGGTATTTATCGCACTCCTGCTACTCGGGGTATCCAGCCTTATTCTTGATTTTTGGTTCAAAACAGCAGGAACGACCAATTACCTCCAATTCACGTTAATAGGATTTCTGAAAACCTTCATTCCTGCATCTACAATCTGGGCTTCCGTAGCTGTCTGCACAAAGCTTGACCTATATAGAAGGGATAAAGGAAGTTTATGAACAAACCAGAAGATTAGTTCCAAAACCATGTGCTTCGATTCTGATCTAAATTCATAAATAACTATATAGATGGTTCTATAATTTAGCTTGTGTCTCGTTTCATCTATCCCAAAACGAATATGGTAATTCTCAAGATTTTATATTAAATCTCATCATATGACAGATTGACGTTGTTTCAGAACCCTAATCCTACTTTCTGGCTGTTCACTCAATGGTTACACAAACGAATCCCCTTTGGTGGCCGATTCAATCTGGATCGATAAATTTATCGTAGATTAACTGTTCGGAAAGAGGCCCTAAGATTGGGACGGGAATATGATATTCACCCTCTTCCTGTTCGTTGTAACGTTGCACTTTTGCTCCTGAGGGAAGATCCAGCCAGTGGACAGCGCTTGCTACTCCGTCTGCTAGTTCTGCTGAGCCTTCTGGAGTCTGCAAGTTAAGGTGCTCTTTCCAGAGTTCGATTCGCAGCCAGTGAGCCAAATGGTAGGTCATCACAATATCATTTGAAGTATCGTAAATTCCAGCGGCGACCTCGCTATCGTGTGACCAACTACGGCGATTGTTGTTGAGAGAACCGATTACCGCGAATTCGTCGTCTACGATCCAGATTTTGGAATGGACATAGGTGTGAGGGACTTTTCCTTCTTTAACGTTCTCTTCATCAGAGTCCTGAGGACTCAAAACAAAGATGCGAACTCGATCTCCACCTGCTTCTTTGAGCTTTCCAATGAAGTTGCGGCGATGATCTTGGATCAGTGGTAAGTTGCAGAGTTTATAATACGTTAGGACAACGGTAAGGTGCTGGATTCCTCTCTTCAGAGCCTCACATAAAGCCTTTTCGACCTGTGGATTTCCCACAAAATACTGATCTTCAGTGTAAATGAACCGCTTTGCATTGTTGATGGCACAGAGAATGATTTCTCTTGCAGTTCGCTCGCCTCCGGGTGCGAATTCGTAATTATAATCCCCGAAAGTACGGCCGACCTGCACTATCTGAGGCCCAGCCGAGGGAGGCATTTCTTTGAGCGTTATTAGTGGGCCTTTGCCTCCCATTGAAATTGGCAGGTTATGCTTTTGACCCTCTGCATGATCATTCCAACGTTGAATAAAAAGATGTACCAGATCCGCTGCTGCGGGGCCGCGAATCCTGCAATGTACATCATGGAGTGGAGAGCCGTTCCCCAGTTCTTGAACGCGATCCGGGTTGAATTCAATGCCTCCACAGAAGCATATCAATCCCTCCTCCCCCAAAACGCAGAGTACCTTTTGGTGTTGAGCACCATAATGCATGGGAAGAAATATGCCTACCCATGAAAACGGTGGTAAATCTTCGTTACCACGGCTATCGAGGATCGCAGCGCCATTATCTAGCGAGTTGATGTAATCGACCTCAGCACTATTCTGGGTGGTGAATTGTTGATTCCAGAGCATGGCGCGAACCATCACACCTTTATCATGTGAAGCCTGAGAAAGTAGTAAACGAAGGTTTACCCCTGGTTCATCACTATCAAGTTCGAACTCTTTGTCCGTCCACCAATTCAACATATAAATGAAGTGATTTGCCTTTTCACCAGTCTCCGATATTCCTGTTGCTGTACGAATGGCTGCGACCATTTCCTTAAAAGTCTCTTTGCCGTCAATCAAATATTTAACTTCGTTCCCCTCATGAATAGTGGGCATTTCTTTCTTTTCGTTTCCAGAATCAAATTCCGTCTTAAACCAGGATTTTCTCTCATCCCGGAAAGGGTCACCTGGAACACGTATTGTATTGAGGACACCAGTCCCAACCTGGGCTATTCGAATAAGTAACGACTCAGGCGGTTCTCGTCGATTAGGAGGGGAAATAGTACTAGTTACCATATACATCCTCCAACCTTTTTTTTGTCTCCTGGTCTATGTTGCCAGTTACCTTAAGAGGTGGATGAGCTGTTTGGAACCTTTGTATTGCTCTTCTGGTTTGCTCGTCATATTGTCCATGAATCTCTTTGCTGGCAAAAAAACCCAGGTTGTTCAAGCGTGCTTGTGCACCAGCTATCTGGTCACCTGGAGCCATGTTATCTACTATCTGAAGATCGATGCTCCAGTTTTCGACTTTAATTTCGCCTGTGTTCTTTTCCCTTCTGTGAAACAGCTTCTTGTCGAGTATTAATTTGCCCGTTTTCGCCCCCACCGGAATGTCATGTTGAAGTATGCCTTCGTTATTGGTTACGCCTTCAAACATCTGTTTATCCACTTCCAGTCGGTACTTTGACATCTTAATAGGCTGATCCATGTCGTTAATGAGACGAATTTTTAGGGTCTTTGTCAAAGGATTTGTTTCAACTAACAAATTTTGCCACTTCCGCTTTTTTGGTTCGATTTATAAACCCTTTTTCAAAAAATCTGATGTGACACTATTATCTGTATCTCCTTCCACTAGCTATCTTGGTTTCGGGTATTCGAGTGTTTTGAGCATCTTTTGTTATTGTAGAAATCCTCAACTTATGCCAAAATCTGGAATTTTTTGCCTCAAAATATAAAGCGGTACCTCAATATAATTATGAAAACGGAATCCTGAGGGTATGGTCAAAAATATGCAGCTTAAGGTTGAGAATAGGTGGCCATGTTCCCAAAATACCAGTTATGCAGGGTCAGTGTGATCGATTGCTCACCCAGTATGTTTTTCCCAAGAGATATCTACCAAATTCACAACCCGGGCTCTCAGACGTATAAGGAATAAAGCAGCTGGGTGCAGACGCATAATACGCCGCTTTTTTACTTCCCCAGAACCTTCTTGATTTGACCTACCTTTTCTTGTGCCTCGCCTGCTTTCTTTTCAATATTACCTTCGGCTTCCAGGTAAGGATCATTGATGAGTTCCCCGACTGTCTCTTTGATATCTCCCTTCGCTTTGTGAAGCTTACCCTCTCTACATGATCCTCAGTACTTGTTTTCATGGTACTCTCCCTTTTCTAAAGTCTCTTTTTAATCCTGGAGAATTATCACAGCCATGGCACCTTTTCAAGAGATGTGAGCCGAAGAAAATTCAGAGAATTGTCGGCATTACTGGCTGTGATATCCCCACTTGATACTACTATTATAATAATGAACTACTCCTATAATAATAAACTACTCTTCCCTAAAACCTTCGCCTAACGGTTCCATTCATTGTTCTATATGTGGACGAATAAGAAAAGATTAATTGTGGAAAGAGCCCTTAATCTGGCATTGAAGATTAAATCCGAATATCGAAGGTCTAAGAGCGTGTCTTAAAATTAGATTTGGTTCTATAATTGTGATAGGACTTTCACGCTTGAAATGAAAAACAGTGTCATTAAGCTGCTAAATGTCTAAAGTGTAATTTTAATCAATGATGGTTATTGCATCTGATTTCGTACAGAGAGTGCGTAAGCCCCATGGGATAAAGTACTATCTTAAGTTTCAGTGTGTACCTGAATTTCGGAAAATTTGCGATCTCAATTTAAAATTAACGTTGCTCATTATCCAATTGTAGAACTTGTTTGAATTTTAAGACAGCCTCTGATATTTGCTTCCAAATGGATGATAAAATGACCCAGAAAATACTCTCTCCTGAGAAGAATGATTCTTCTTTCCTGCTTGAATTAAAAAACGTGACCGTTGTAAGGGGTGAAAAAAAAATCCTTGATTCAGTATCTCTTTCTATTAAGCAGGGAGAGCATGTTGCAATTATAGGGCCTAATGGCTCTGGGAAATCTTCCCTAATCAAGACATTTACAAAGGAATACTATCCTCTTACATCAGCAGATGGGCTTGTTCTAAAGATCATGGGCAACGATATCTGGAATGTTTTTGAGCTCCGAAAATTACTGGGAATCGTTTCTGGAGATCTTCAGCAGATATATTACCGTCAGACCAAAGTCCTGGATGTCTTACTCTCGGGATTTTTCAGCAGTATAGGATCTACTACAACCATAAGATTACCCCTGAAATGATAGCTAGAACCAAAGAAGTCCTAGAGTTTCTTGAGATAACTCACCTTGCGGATAGGGTGATGTGCGAGCTTTCTACAGGGGAAGCCAGAAGGGCACTTATAGGGAGGGCTCTTGTGCATGACCCGGAAGCCCTTATTTTAGATGAGCCCACAACCAGCCTTGACCTGAAAGCCCTTCACAGCTTCCGCGAAAGCGTCAGGAAAATCGCAGGTTCAGGAAAAAGTGTTATCCTTGTCGCTCACAACCTTCAGGACATTATTCCCGAAATAAACCGCGTGATCCTTATAAAAGAGGGGAAAATTTTACGGGACGGAAAAAAGGAGGAAATCCTGACAGACAAAAACCTCTCAGAACTTTTCTCCCTTCCAGTAAAAGTCCTAGAAAAAGAAGATTACTATCAGGCTCTCATCTGATGAGAATTGTTCTGCAGACAGAGTTGCAGTTCCGCAGCTCGCAACCAAAATTATTGAAGCTTACTCCGCAAAGTATAGAGACAGGTTCAGTCCATTATTTTGCGGAAACAACCTTAACTCTATATCTTTATATTCCTTAATCCGATATTCCAGGCCACTTTCATCTTACATGACTAAATTAGGTGGTTAAGGGATAGTTTCCTCTTTTCACTCACACTATCAAAGAAAGTCTTTTGAGAAAGTATAAAGAAAACGTTGAACCTGAGATTTTTGAATCTGTAAAAAATAGAATTTTAGTACTTAAATACAGCGCGTTGGAATGTTATTTTTTAAATCCTGATATATTATATAAATTGGGAATTGTTGGTAATAATAATGAATTCAACACAATTCTCAATGACCATGTAAAAGATGAAAGGAATATTATTGAAAAATATATAAAAGAACGTAATAAGAAAAATAAGGCAAGAATAAACCAATTAATAGACGAAATATACAATAC
>DATMYS010000364.1:0-3371 GCA_035560835.1 Methanosarcina sp. | reverse complement strand
TGGATTAATAATTTTAAACGTGATGACATCTTGGCAATTTACTTGTAAGAGTTTTGGATCAACTTCAAATTTCTATGAAAACGATATCTCTAAGCACACTTTGAGGTTTTCAGTTCCTTAAATAATAGAACAATCATGATTCTGTAAAACTGAGAGAGTACAGTATGAACATTGAAATTTTTGATAGGCTTTATCTGAATACTCTCATTGTTCAAAAAATTTTGATAAGATTAAGATCCACGAATCTAAAAATTAATGCATCTAAAAAGTCTAGACTCCTTGCGAATTTACTTCAAAAATTTAAGGTCGATATCTCTTGAAAAACGATAGCATAAAATTTCAGGGCAAAATGCTTTGCAATAAGGTCAAAAATTCAGACCCTACGTTGCCATGTAAAAATCAGGAAAAAATTCCCGTCGGTTATGGTATATGTGATAATTTACCCTAATAATGCTGTAAAAACGTGTCAGCATTAGCAGACACAAAATCAATTAAAAAGGAAAAGTTCCGGTGAGAAGGAAAAGATTTTTTTCGCTGGTAGACCCAGAGGAAAGCCTGGAGATAGAATCCTGTAGAACGGATGAACTGCAGATTTTTCCAGGGTTGAATACCAAAGAAAGGTCTTCACTGAAGTAAAGCCGGAACCTCACGAGGCCGAATATATCCGGGACTGCAGACCCGGAGACGGTAGCGACCTTTTTACTAAAAACTAAAACGGAGGTTTAGAAATATGTTGGACTTTACAGAGGCAAGTCTAAAAAGGGTATTAACCAGATACAACGTGGCTCTGGAAAAGGCAATGACGCCTGAAGAAGCCGCAGAAGAGCTCTATCCAAAAGACGAATTAATTTACCCAATCGCAAAGGCCATCTTTGAAGGAGAAGAAGATGACGTTATTGAGGGTCTCGAGGCAGCAATCGATGCCGGCAAGGACCCAATTGCTCTTATCGATGACGCTCTCATGGTCGGTATGGGCGTTGTCATCAGACTTTATGATGAAGGCATAATTTTCCTCCCCAACGTCATGATGTCTGCTGATGCCATGCTTGAAGGTATCGAGTTCTGTAAGGAAAACTCTGGAGCTGCTCCTAAAACCAAAGGAACTGTTGTCTGCCACGTCGCAGAGGGTGACGTTCACGACATTGGAAAGAACATCGTTACCGCTCTCCTCAGGGCAAACGGCTTCAATGTAGTCGACCTTGGAAGAGACGTACCTGCGGAAGAAGTTCTCACTGCAGTTAAAAAAGAAAACCCAATACTGCTCACAGGTACTGCTCTCATGACAACCACCATGTATGCATTCAAGGAAGTTAATGACAAACTCCTTGAAAATGGAATAAAGATCCCATTCGCATGTGGTGGCGGCGCAGTTAATCAGGACTTCGTATCCCAGTTTGCACTTGGTGTATATGGAGAAGAAGCCGCTGATGCCCCCAAGATTGCTGATGCAATCCTTGCAGGTACAACAGATGTTACAGAATTAAGAGAGAAATTCCACAAGCACTGAGGTGAGTTTAATGGCAGCAAAAAGATACACTTCAATGGCATACGCAAGCGCAGACGAAATGACTTTCGGCGTAGCCAAGCACCCCGTAAAGGCAGGACTTGGCCTTGAGATCGGTGCAGGTTACACAATTCCTGAAGTTAACTACGCTCCTAGACCTGAAGCCGGCGCATCCAAAGAAAAGCTCGTGAGAGAATACGAGAGGATCACCACTGACATTATGGAAAGAATGGTTCAGGTAGGTTTCCCAGCAGTTATCCTTGAAACCGAACACGTTCAGCAGATGTCCAACAACCCCTCCTGGGGAGCAGAAGTTGCACATGCCCAGAAAACCATTATGGAAAAATACCACGATGAATACGGCATAAAGTGCGCACTTCGCCACACCATTGGTGACATCCGCGAGAACAGAGAATTCATGCAGCTCAGAGGCGACAAATACTCTGTCTTCCTTGAGGCCTTTGAAGAATGTGCCAAGGCTGGCGCAGACCTGCTTTCTGTAGAGAGCATGGGTGGTAAGGAAGTTTTCGACTATGCAATTCTCAGAAATGATATCGCTGGTATGCTCTACGCAATTGGCTGTCTCGGCTCCATTGACATGGAAATGATCTGGACTGACATCGCAAATATTGCAAAGAAAACTGGAACTGTTGCCGCAGGTGACACAGACTGTGCACAGGCAAACACCGCAATGTTCATTGGCGGCGGACTGCTTAACAAGAATCTCGCTCACACTATCGCTGTTCTCGCAAGGGCAATCTCTGCTCCAAGGTCCCTCGTTGCATATGAATCAGGTGCAGTAGGACCCGGAAAAGACTGCGGATATGAAAACGTTATTGTTAAGGCTATCACCGGTATGCCAATGACCACAGAAGGTAAGACCTCCACCTGCGCTCACTCTGACGTCATGGGTAACCTGATCATGGAGTGCTGTGACTGCTGGTCCAACGAATCAGTTGAATATCACGGTGAATTCGGCGGTACAACTGTCCAGTGCTGGGCCGAGTCTCTTGCATATGACTGCGCCCTTATGAACACCGCTCTTGAAACCAAGAACGACAAAGTTCTCAGGGACCTTCTTATGCTCTCCGACAGGTACAGAGACCCACAGGCTTATGTGCTTGCATACGACAACGCATACAGAGTAGGTCAGGCAATTGTCAAAGACGGAGACAACATCTACCTCAGGGCAAAGAACGCTGCAGTCGAATGCTGCAACATTGTCAACGAAGGTGCGGCCGGCAAGCTCGAGCTCTCCAGGTTCGAAACCAATGCCCTTGCAGACGCAAAAGCAGCCCTCGATGCTCTCCCTGATGACATGGACAAGTTCATGGATGACTGTCTTACAAAATACCAGAATGAAATTAAAGTATTCCTTCCGGAGAACTACGGCTTCTAAGCCGAACCTCTCCGTTTCTCTTTTTCTTTTTTAAACTCGTATTGAATCCGTAAAAGCCTTAATATTTCTCGCTATCCTTAGCTTATTTTTGCACTGTTTTTTCCTGTTCTCTGCTCCTGTGTCACGGAATTTATACTCACAAGCGTTTCCCCACTTGACCACGCCGTCACGTCGTTTTCGATCAAACCTTTTTTGAAAAGGGTTGTGCCACAACCGTTACGCCGATTGATCAAAACCTTTGCGCCGGTTTATCACGCTGCTGCTAGGGGTTTTCGATCAAACCTTTTCTCAAAAGGGTTGCGGGCAAGTAGTATTTTGAAAATGTTTGCGAAATCCGGGTGAGATGTTCCCAGATTATCAGAATGATGAAAACGGAAAGTAGTATAAAGGAAAAATGAAAAGAATTAAAATCAATAAGGTCCAAATATCGTAAAATTGACTCCGAGGAATAAAACACATTCCCATATC
>DATMYS010000363.1:0-3049 GCA_035560835.1 Methanosarcina sp. | reverse complement strand
GCTTTTCCCTTTCTGATTTCTCAGAAATGTTTGCTTATATTCTTTAAAAAATTCGAACTGCTCATAGTAGTGGGCTCTTTCGACCATTTCTTCGAAAAAATTTTCCATGTAAGTTCCCCCTAACCCATATGATATCTGTTTCCCACATTTATAAATTTTTGCCATTTGGATAGCAGGTTTTCAAAAATAATTATAAAATATTGACTTCAAAATTTACTCTGGGAATCAGGACAAAACGTACAGGTTTAAATGAAACCTGTTGAAAAGTGAGTTTCTCTCCGCCTTTAATCTCCTTCGGAATTTCTTCGTATTTCTGATTTTTTATGAAGTTTGCGTCTCAGTTGACCTGTTCTTGAGATTTACTTCAATTGACTTTTTCTTGAAACTCACTTCTCAACGTTCCAGTTCTTTAGAGGTTTTATATCATTTTAATTCGCAGCTTTTTATTATGTGAATTGAGTTACTTTCAGGCTGACAGTCAATAAATCCGGTCTTATATACTCATTGCTGGAGCCTTTAATTTAAGTACAGACATATCTCCGAAGTGTACTGAGGGATTTACGTTCCTGTAACTTTCAAACTGCTCATAATACTGAGAACGCTCGATCAGTCCTTTGTATATTTCCTCCATTTTATTCACCTCTATTCTCAAAAACTACTTCAGTACTTATTAATCTCAGCCTAGCAGAGTGAAAGTATTTCTTGCAAGAAGTCCGGTAAAAAACTCCATGCTCTACGGTTATTGAGGCTGAAAACCTTTCCGGAAGGCTTTCAAGAAAAGGAAAAATGCTAAGAGGAAAAAATGTTAAATGGAGAGCTGGAATAAAATAAGTATGAAATGGAAAGCTGGACAAAATAAATGTTAAATGGATAGCCGAGATGGAACTACGATTAATGCTTTCTTGCGGCGTCTGCAAGCTGCTCTCCGGGATTTGTTTTCATCTCACCCTTGCTTTTTCATAACTCCACTTTTTCTTCGAGACCCATACACTTCCAGCTCTTCCAACTTTTCAGGTCTGCATCCGGAATCTGGTAATCTCTTCTAGGAAGCCGTCAATTAACTCGTAATGGCCTCTTTCGTAGCCTGCCAGCATCTCGAAAAATCTTCTCAAGCTCTCGTCTTCGACCTTTTTTGCAACTTCCGAATAGAAATCCTCGCTTTTTCTCTCGTGCCTCAGGGCTGCAAGAAGGATACCCGCATCTCCAAGCGTGATCTCACCACCTTTTATACGACCGATATCAAACTCAGGAGCGAAAGACTGACCACTCGGAATTTCTGTACTGATTACAGGCAGCTCATTTTGATCCCGATATATTTCAAGGTAGCCAAGATGCTTTACCTCTTCATTTGCCAGATATTCGTAGAATTCCTTAAATTTTGGTCTGTCCATTAAAGCAGCTTTACTCAAGTAGAAGTCTCTTGCTTCTTTTTCCCTCTCAATTGCCAGAGCTACGGCTTCTTCAATCCCCTTAAGATTTTTCACTTCGTCTATTACATTTTGATACGTGCTTCTCATACCTCTCACCTCTTTGAGAACTCATCTTTTCAAATTTCCCCATTTCTAAAGTTTTTATTTTTCGGTTTCTTTCGTAATTTTCTTCTTTTTTCTTTCTTTCACTTTCAGGATTATATCTTCAGAAGGCCGCTCAAGTCCGAAGATATCATAAATTTCATAAGGACTTGCAAGCACTCTGATATTTTCCATCTGTGCAAGTTTTTCCGAGTTTGTAACATCTACTTCGCGCATATTAAGTTCAAAGGCTCTGCCGCTAGGTGCAGAAGTTTTGACACTCCCTCTTTTCTGGTCTACAGGCAGGATGAAAATAGGTGTTTCTCCTTTTGCAGTCTGTGATACCGCATTCGTAACAAGGGTATCTGCAATCCCATACACAATTTTTGCCACGGTATTGGCAGTTGCCGGGGCTATCAATAAGAAATCATAGTATCCCATCTGCAACGGGCCTGCAATGAACGGGGAGTTAGGGCCTGCATCCACCTTGAAATTAGGGAAGTCGTTCTGGATTTTATCCCAGAGATGATACCACTTCATCACGGTCTCTCCCTCTTTTGAGAGAAAAACCATTGCCTCAACATTTGTTCGGTTCTTAATGTCCACCAGAATACTGTAGGTCTCAATCATCTGGTCTCCCGAGCCTGTTATTCCCCACGCTATTCGCTTGATTTTCTTATTTAATGATTCTACCAAAATAACTCCTCCTTAACTGACTCTATCAAATCATGGAATTATTTTTATTCCTGATTAACCTGAATCCTGAAAATCCATCTTCCAAAGTTTATGTTATTTGCCTTCTTCTGTTTGCGTTTCAAACGATTGGGATTTGGATTCCGTTCCTGAAGAAGCTTTTTTTACAAGTTGAGTTGCTTGGACAAGCTTTTTTAGGGTTCTTCTAAGACTTCTCATGCCTTCGGAATCTTCGGAGACACCTTCTGCCCCTTTGTCCTTTGACCAGAACGTCCCCCCAAGGTTAGCTCCGAAAGAGCCGCCACCCACAGGTATCATTTCATTGATCACATAAAAATTCAGGATCGTCTGGATTGCAGGTTCCTGTCCTCCTACTCTGTCTCCTCCATCTGCAATGCCCATCCCGACTTTATTCAAAAAAATCTTTGGGTTTTTGGCAACTATGGCTCTGCACCTATCCATTATTGTTTTGGTCTGAGCGCTCAATGTTCCCTGATAAACCGGAGTTCCAATAATCCAGGCGTCTGCCCAGATCATTTTGTCGTAGAGTTCGGCTGAAATATCATCCTTGTGAATACAGCCTTCCTTTGTTCTTATGCAGAAGTCGCAGTGGATGCAAAAGTTCAGCTTTTTTCCTTTGGCGGAAAAGTAATCTGTTTCCGCGCCATATTTTTCCTCTGCAATCTTTAGCGCTTCCCGAACCAGAAAATCAGTTGCCATATTCCTGGGACTTCCGGAAATTCCGAGAATCCGTATCTGTTTGGCTTCGGTTTCTTGCATGTCCCCCTCCGAATTATAAGTAAAGTTACGTATATAAACAAATATATTTGTAGGCTGGTATGTCT
>DATMYS010000362.1:0-10418 GCA_035560835.1 Methanosarcina sp. | reverse complement strand
GATATAATAATTTATTTACTGATTGGTGCTGCAGCAGGTATTTTAAGCGGATTATTTGGTATTGGTGGTGGGATTATAATTATTCCGGCATTAATTTTTTTGCAGGGATTTTCTCAAATAAAAGCCCAGGGGACTTCCCTGGTTGCATTACTTCCGCCTGTTGGCATACTTGCATTTCTTGAGTACTATAAAAGAGGATATTCTGATTTATACGCGGGCATAATTATTTGCATTGGTATGGTTATTTGTGCAAAATTCGGAGCGCAATTCGCAAACATGCTCCCAATGGATGTATTGAGGAAGGCTTTTGGAATATTTGTTATTTTAGTAGGAATAAAAACTTTTTTGGGAAAGTAAGTACTTTGCTGTCTAATAAGAATATCAGAGCATGTAAGTAACGATTCATCCTGTGCAAAGCAGGTATATTGATGTTGATTTCAACGTAAATTCAAACCGGAAGTAAAAGGTCTAATAAAAAATCCAGATAAAATTATGCTCTCAGAATTTGTCGGAATCTCTGAAGCTTTGCAGCCCCAGAATTCCATAAAAAAGAAATGAAATTAGTACGAAGAGTCTTTTCTTTTAGTACTTCTTGTGTTTCTCGTATAACCTGTGCTGTTCGTATTGCGAGAGCCACTTCTAGAGTCACTTCTAGAGTCACTTCTAGAGTCACTTCGAGTGCCACCGCGAGAGTCACCAGTACTCTTTGAACTTCTTCCCTTTGATTTCTGGGCAAGTTCCACAAAGGGTTTTTGCCCTCTCATTTTGTTTTTGAAGATTTCAAGCAGGGCTTCAGCCTGGGCAAAAGGTACGGTTACGAAGGAGAAGTGGGGGAAAATCTCTGCGTCCATTATTTTCAGTTCGCTGTCTCCTGTTTCCTCCTGGATGAACTCGCACAACTTGTCAGGAGTCATGCCGTCGACTTTTCCCATGGCAATGAACAACCTGGTTTTGCCTTTTCTATCGACATAAGAACTGCCGGAAATCTCTGCGTACATGCTTTCGTCGAACTGTTCTTTGAAAGCGTATTTAAGAAGCGCAGCCAGGATTTTTTCTGCCGGATATTCATTGAGGAGCTTTTCGCTCATCTCAAGGCAGTCGCCGTATTCTTCCATCTTTATAGTAGAGTCAAGTTCGGCTTTTACTCTAGTCCTCTTGGCTTTAATTACATCTTTTATTTCAGGCAGCTTTCCTTTCTTCATCTCTGACTTTGAAGTCTTTTTTATGTAAGTGAGCCGCCTGTATTCGTTGGATGTAACAAAGGTGATCGCAGTTCCCTGCTTTCCTGCTCTTCCTGTCCTTCCTATCCTGTGTACGTAGGATTCAGGGTCCTGGGGAAGAGTATAGTTAATAACATGGGTAAGGTCCATGATATCAATACCCCGGGCTGCAACGTCGGTTGCTGCGAGGATATTTATCTTCTGTTTCCTGAACTTATTCAGGATTTTTTCCCTTTCATTCTGGGAGAGGTCTCCGTGCAGGGCATCGGCTGAATAACCTCTGTCTCCAAGCTTCTGGGCAAGTTGGCTGGTATCGGTTTTTGTCCTGCAGAAAATAAGCCCGTAGAACTCGTCTTCGATGTCTATAATCCTGCACAGAGCTTCGAATTTGTCGTTTTCCTTCACCTCGAAGTATATCTGTTCAGTCAGTTCTGCGACAAGTTCTTCTTTTTCTATGGCAATGTGCTCATAGTTTTTCATATACTTCTTGACGATTCCAAGGATTGCCTTTGGCATCGTGGCTGAAAAGAAAAGCATTCGCTTATCAGGCCCGGTTGCCTTTAAGATTTCCTTAATATCATCAATAAAGCCCATATTGAGCATTTCGTCGGCTTCGTCCAGCACGAAATATGCGATATGCTCAAGGTTTAAGCTCTTCCGTTCAAGGTGGTCGATAACCCTTCCAGGTGTTCCAACAACGATGTCCACTCCACTCTTCAGCACCCTAAGCTGCTGGGTCATGGACTGTCCCCCATAAATCGGGACGATATGCAACTTCTTGTCCCCTTTAAGGGAGTTGAGTTCTTCTGAGACCTGGATTGCCAGTTCTCTGGTAGGGGTCAGGACTATCGCCTGCACCTTTCCTGATTTCTCCGGAATTTTTTCTATAATGGGGGCTCCGAAAGCCGTTGTTTTCCCGGTTCCGGTCTGAGCCTGTCCTATAATATCACATTCTCCTTTCAAAAAAAGCGGGATGACCTTTTCCTGAATTGGGGTTGGTTCTTCAAACCCTTTCTTTTTGAGGGCTTTTAATGTACTGTCTGAAAGCCCCAATGCCTTAAATTTTGCTAATTTTTCCATGTACTCACTCTAATATTGACAATTTTTTACAGATCGTGCGATTTGCAGACCTGCTGCTTATATACTCTGCCGCATACCCAGCAGTATCCTTTGCGGAAAAGGCCACTTATTAAAACCGGTACATGATACCAGCTAAAAACAGGTAAACACGCCGTATAAATGGTTAATATCCCCGGGAATGCGAGAAGGTGCCTAAGGACCAGGGAAATTCACAACCGAGATACATAAAACTTATACAGCAAAAATTCGATTTTCTTGGATAAGTTCCGGACGCTTTTTTGAGTTATTCCCTGTGATACAGGCAGACTAAATTATTAGATTAAATAATTTTAGATTAAATAACCTTTAACTTGGATATACCCTGTAACCCCTTTTCCTGTATATAACCCTTTGCAACTCCTCTAACGAGGTCTTTAATAATAAAGCTTCCTATCATCCGGAAAAGCCCTTAAGCCAGATGTCATCGATTTTCAGGAAACCCCATTTATAGGCAGTAATTACAATACAGATATAGGCAGTGATTACAATACAGATAGCAGTTGCAGACAATAGAGTGCTTAGAATTGAACCCAGTGCTTAGAGCTTACAGATAAGACTTCAGAAAGGATTGAGAAAATGTTCAGATACTGCCTATATTCAGATACTGCCTATATTCAGATACTGCCTTATTCAGTAATACCAGCCGTGAAAACAAAGCTCATCGGTTAACATTTCTTTAAGAAGGTTCAGCCTGTCGATAAAATTCCTTATCTGTTCGGGCTTGTCCAGTACTTCTTCACATCCGGTTTCTTCCTGTATTGTTGTGATTCTCAGAAGCTCGGCAAAGTTGACGCACTCATCCAGAAAGCTGTTGAACAGCTTGCGGGCCTTTACAAGGCCGTCCGAAGTCCTGAAATCGGGCTGAACGGTTTTTTCGTACTCTGCCCTCTGCTTCATTTCTGAGACAAGAAAACGTGACTCAATATAATCCTTTGCATTCAGAAGATCCCCGAGCTTACTGAGACCAGTTCCTATATGCTGAGTGAAGTAAGCAATCTCAAAAGCCCATTGCTTATCAAAATTAGTTTCCGGGCCTGTACTGGAAAGAGGAATTTTACTAGTCAGCCAGCTCATCTCCTGTTCATTTTATCTTCTTTCATTAATAACATGTTAGAGGAAAGAACAAAAGCTTAACTAAATTCTCTGGCTCTATAATGTGTTTTCTGGAATTTTCTTTTGAAGTAACTCACCAATTATATACTCTTCTTGAGTTTGCCTTCAGTAACTCAGGATTCCTCTTTCACTCAACTTCTCCACTGCTTTTTATTCTCCACTCATTTTTCCAGAAAAAGCTTTCTTTTTTGCTCTCTCGTAACACCTTTCAACAAGTTCGGGACTGCCTGCCATTCCCAAAATTTCGGTCCTGGTATGTATAGGGATATGTTTTAATATTGTCATGTTAATTTTTTTCTTAAAAATGGGGATGGGTACAATGCAACTGGAATACAGTGTAAGGGGAGCCGAACTTTCGGATCTGCATAAAATCATGGTGCTTTATAAGGCTGTTGCAGCCCGCTCGGGCGGAATCGCAAGGCAAGTCGATGAAGTCACTGAAGCTTATGTCCGAAACTTCATCGAGAGATGCCATGAGACAGGAATTATTCTGACAATTGAAGACCCTTCAAATCCTGAAGCCCTGATCGCGGAAGTTCATACCTGCAGCCCGGGTATAAGGGTTTTTTCGCATCTTTTCAGCGACCTTACAATAGCTGTGCACCCGGACTATCAGGGTAAAGGAATAGGATCATTGCTCTTTCGAACCCTTTTGCAGGAAATAGAATCAAAGCATCCCGAGATCCTCAGGGTTGAACTCATTGTAAAGGAAAGCAATCAAAAAGCCATAAGATTTTACAAGAAATTTGGTTTCAGGGCTAAAGGCAGGCTTGAAAAGCGAATTTCCGGCAAAACTGGAGAACTGGAAGCAGACATTCCTATGGCCTGGATACATCAGAAACGAGGACAACCATCTTAAGGAAAACAAAAGAAGTTAATTTTTCTACTAAGAATCTTTATGTCAACTTTGCCTATTTGAAAACTGAATTGGGTATCAATTTTCTTTGATTTTTGACTTTCAGTGTTTTATAAGTTCAGGTTCTTGAATAAAACGGAGGATGAAAATGTCATTCCTTAACGAGATGTTACCTGACACTGCTGAAGCATTCGGAAAGATGAGGAATTCCGTTTTTGAGAATGGCGTGCTTGACCGCAAGAGCAAGGAATTGATTGCAGTCGCTTCTTCGGTCCTTATGCGCTGCGAATTTTGTGTTGATATCCACTCACAAAAGGCTCTTGCCCACGGAGCCAGTAAACAGGAAATTGCCGAATCTATTGCCATTGCTATGTTCATAGCAGCCGGTTCTCAGATTGGCTGGACAAACATATACAGCAAAAATATTTATGACTCGATCTTTGAAGAAAAAGAATCTGAGAAACCCGAAGGAAAGAAAGGATGCTGCTGTGAAGACTGAGAAAATCCAGTAGTGAAGATCAGCAGGGTCTGAGCTGCTGTAGGAGCTAAGGTAGAGAGAAATTCTTGAAATTTAGATGAAGTACAGTAATCAATAGAAAAAAACAAGAATTTAAGAGAAAAGTAGGAATCAGTAGAAAAACAGAAATCAAGAAAAAAATGCTTCTTCTACCTGAGTGGCTTTTAAGGGAATCCCTTTCAAAGATTCCCTTAACTGCCATATTTAGACCGGAGAACATTCAGTATTGTTTTTCAGGTATAAAATTTAAAAAAATTAAAAAGCAGTATCAAAAAAGAATTAATTTAAAAATTAAATTCTTATTTTGAAGGCGCTGCTTTTGGCTTGTCTACTATTGGAACTACTATTTTAATAAATTCCTTAGCACCAGTCTTTGCTCTTTCATTAGAGATCGATATACAATCTTTCGGGCATCCACTAACGCATTCAGTGCACATAATGCATCTAAATACATTGAGTTCCCATGTTTTATCGCCCTTGGTAACTGTTATTGCATCAGGTGGACATTTCTTTTGACATATCCCGCAGAGAATACAGTTATCGGGGTTGAAAACAATTCTTCCTTTAAACTCCTTAAACGGTGCCCTTATCTCGAAGGGGTAAAGTCTGGTAGCAGGTTTACGAGAAACATTTGTTAGAACAAGGTTTAACATGCCCATTATATCACCCTTCTTTTATCTTTCAGTGCAGCTAATGCAGGGATCTATAGTAAGCACAACTATAGGTACATCAGCGAGTTTTACGCCAGGGAGTGTTAGTAACAACGAAGGTATATTTGCAAAGGTAGGGGTCCTAATTTTAAGCCGTTCCAGATTTTTAGTGCCATTACCTTTCACATAATATACAACTTCACCTCTGGGCTGCTCTGTTCTCATAATCGCTTCACCGGTAGGACTGCCCTTTATGGGTGTCGCAATTTCACCATTAGGCAGCTTGGAGATCGCATTCCTGATCAACTTAATTGACTCATATAATTCGAAAACTCTTACTTTAGTTCTGGCGTAACAATCTCCGTCTTTTTCAACAACTGCCTTAAAACCAAGATCTTTATAGATATCCCAATCAGCTTCTTCTCTCAGGTCACTGTGAACCCCACTTCCTCTAAGTGTAGGACCAACAGTTCCAGCCTCATATGCAAGCTGTTTTGACATCGTAGCTAATCCCACAGTTCTTTTCTTAACTGTGTAATTATTTACGAACACTTTTTCGAGATCTTTAACCTGAGATTCCACTGTGTCGAGCATTTTCAGAATCATATCAATTTGTTCTTTAGTCAGATCTTTACTGACTCCTCCGACTTTAGATATTGAATGTATGACCCTGTTTCCGCAGATTCTCTCAAGTACATCCAGTACTGGCTCTCTGTACTTCCAGCATTCGTAGAAGAGACTTTCAAATCCAAAACCATCGGCAAACAGGCCAAGCCAGAGAAGATGACTGTGAACTCTGTTGAGTTCACCAATTATCACTCTGATATACTCCGCTCTCTCAGGAATTTCGACATCGAATAATTTTTCAACTGCCTTTGTATAAGTTATTCCATGAAGGGCACTGCATATTCCGCATATTCTTTCACAAATATACGTTGTTTGGTTATAGTCCTTTGTATCTATGAATTTCTCAAGCCCTCTGTGCACGTAGCCCAACGAGGGAAGTGCTCCAACAACAACATCGTTGTCCAGTTCAAGTTTTAATGATACTGGTTCAGGTAATACGGGATGTTGAGGACCAAAAGGTATTATGGTTGTCATGTTGATTCTCCTCTCAAACTGCTTTAAGCCAATGGAGCTTTTGGACTGTTTGGCGTTAAGTAAAGGTGGCCTTTGTAGTCTATTGCTAGGCCATCGAAAGTCAATCCGAAGAGATCCTGGTACTCATTCTCGATCAAAAGTGCACATAGATAAATGCCTGAAACACTCTTGGGTTTCTCACCTGGTTTTACAAAGTACCTTAGATTTTTGAGTTTGTAATCCTTATCAAGGATATATATCAACTCGTGACCATCATTCTTTTTCAGGCATATCATAGTAGCATATCGATAGCCATCATTTTTTGCATCCTGAACAGCTTTTAGCACATCTGCACTGCTTTTCATCTCTATGGCATCTATGGTATTTTTAAGCATTTGATGGCACCTCATTTCCTTTCAGTTTTACCTCTTTTCCTTTGATATTCCCTTTCTTTTTATTTTCCAGTATGGAAAGTGCTGCTACTACGCCGTCAAGTATGGCTTCAGGTCTGGGGCAGCATCCGGGAACATATGCATCTACAGGTATTACCTGGTCTACTCCACCTATTACATTATAGCAGTCATGGAAAATTCCGCCTGTAGATGCACAGGCGCCAACTGCTAAAACAACTTTGGGATCTGGAATCTGGTTATAGAGGTTTTTAAGCACATTTACATTCTTATAATTCACTGAGCCTGTAACTACCATTATATCCGCTTGCTTGGGAGTACCGATGTTTAAAACACCGAATCTTTCAGCATCATATAGAGGAGTAAGACAGGCTACTACTTCGATATCACAGCCATTGCAACTGTTCACGTTTACATGTATAATCCATGGGGATTTTGCCAAACTCATAAGTGTCCCTCTTTTTAAGCTAATTTGACTCCGCTAAAGTATAGGAATGCTATGTTCACAAGTGAGATTATTAGCAGGATTGACCAGCTCAGTTTAAGCATCCACTGCCAGTATACTCTTGCAGTAATGTTATCTATAACAATTATAAGCAAGTAAGCAATGACACCTAAAAGCAAACCTATTATTGGGGTTGATGCCCAGAATAAGAATATGAGTCCTGTTAAAAACACGTATTCATAAAAGTGTGCTATCTCAATGGTGGCAAACCCTGGTCCTGAATATTCGGTTGTCATACCTTTAACCAGCTCCTGGTGAGCATGGTGAGAGGTTGAATAGTCAAAGGGTGATTTTTTCAATTTTATATTCAGAACAACTATCATTGCTATGAATATAAGAGGCGTATAGATCAGCAGAGGGGATGATTTATCTAACAGCACAGATAGGTTGAATGTGCCGGTAAGCAAGTAGATTGCAAGAGCATATAAAATTAAAACTGGTTCATAGGACAGTATAGCCATTATTTCCCTTGAACTTCCTGCTCTAGCATATGGAGAACCAGTGCTCATTCCTCCTACAATTAGAGCTACCGAAGCTACTGTGTACACAAATATTATCATCAAGAAGTCTTGTTTTAAAACTAACATCAAGAGGCTCAAAATGATAAAGACTAAGTACACGACTGCGTAAAAGTTTTGAGATCCATTTACAATCATGTTGTCTTTGCTGAGGAGCTTCTTAACATCATAGTATGGCTGCAAAATTGGAGGACCGACTCTGCCTTGTAACCTTGCAGTAATTCTCCTGTCAATTCCTGAAGCTAAACAGCCGATGATAGGAGCACCAATTAAAACAAGAACAATTGTCAGAACATCGTTCATATTCATAATCCTACTCCTCCTGCTAATGCAATTACAATAAGAATTATGGAGATTGCGTATCCAAGTGTTGTAAGTTTACTTTCTCCGAAAGTATTCTGGAGATAGATGTTGGAGACGCTGCTTTTATCGTAACTGCAAAGTCCATTTCTGAACATTAATCCGTCTCTTTCGACGTTGTTTTCCCCGCACATATAATAATTAGCTTTACGAGGAGTGAACATACTTTTGGTAGCGAGATAGATCAGAACAGCCAGAGCAAGTACTACAAATATTGCGGCATAGGCAAATGCCCCTATTTCAGTGGTAAATTGTCCAGCTAATCCTGAGATCTGAGGAACAGCTTTGAGCAAAATATCTACCTGAGGTTTGACGAAGTAATCGTATATTGGGAATACAAAAATACTTGTGACTACTATGGCTAATCCAAGGAACGACAGCGGGAAATAAGTTTCCGGTTTTTTATGCGGAACTGCATTTTTGTCCATGCTGGATGACAGGATTGTTCCAAGCCACTTGGCGTAATAAACTGTAGTGAGTGCACTTCCAAGGATAAGGAAGACTATAACAACAGGGTTGCTTGAAGCAGCTTCCATTGACACCCACTTTGTGAGCAGTACTCCGAAAGGTGGCAAGAGCATGGAAACCATTCCCAGAGCTGCAAGAGTGGTAAGAAGAGGAGCCTTCTTTATTAATCCTGACATGTCCTCGATATCTCTGCTTCCTATGGTATGCTCAATTTCACCTGTGCACAGGAAGAGGAGAGCTTTTGATATTGCGTGGAACAGAATAAGCATAATCGCAGCAGCCACAGCCAGTGGTGTGCCAATTCCAGCGCTTGCGATAATTAATCCCAGATTTGCAATGGTTGAATATGCAAGCACTCTTTTAGCATTTCTTTGAGATAAGGCTAAAGCTGAGCACATAACGAAGGTAAAGCTACCGTAAACTGCAATGGCTGTTCCGAGATTCGTGCCCGCAAAAGCTGGTACGAGTTTGACAACTAAAAACACACCTGCATTCACCATTGTGCTTGAGTGCAGTAAGGCAGAAACTGGGGTTGGAGCTACCATTGCACCTAAGAGCCAGCTCTGGAAAGGCATCTGAGCAGATTTCGCAAAGCCTCCTATACAGAGTAAGGCAACAGGAAGGGCTACAGCGGCCATTGCTGCTGCATCAGTTCCAGCGTAAGTTCCAATTCCAGAAAGAGTATTTATAGGTTCTGCAAATTTAGTAGCAAGCAGAATTATGCCTATAGATAAAGCAATTCCACCAACCAGGTTTAAAGCCAGAGCCCTGAAACCGTTGTTTATTCCTTCTTCATCCATATTGTATGAGATCAACACGAACGAACACAGAGTTGTTAGCTCCCAGAAAAGGAACAACCATCCCAGTGTGTCAGCCATTACCAGGCCATTCATGGCTGCCAGGAAGAAGCTCATTGTAAAGTAAAATGTCTTTTGTCGGTGCAGATGTCTGTGCTCCTCATAAATATCCATATAACCGGTTGCAAATAATATAATCGCAGTACCGACTATATTGACAATTAATATCATTATCTGAGAAAATTGATCGATATTAAAAGAAGCACCTTCAGCACCTGGAACATTGGTATAAGTATAAGCAAATAAAGCTGCTGAAATTATTCCTAGTCCAAGTGTAGGCCAGTTTTTATATTTTGCTGACACAGCAAGAATAAATAGTATTACCAGTACTTCGAGTATAAGGACAATGTTTTCAAACATTGCGAAATTTGGTTCACCAATCTGAACTACTCCAGTACCATCTAATACTAAATTAACTGATAAAGCTACTCCAACTATAAAAAAAGCCCAGGCAAGAATCTTGTATAGAGATTTGGGAAGGGCTACGAATAAAAGCGAAAACAGTACGGGTACTGCAATTAATAGCATAACAGTATTTTCTATCATACAGCGTCTCCTCCGATCTATTAATCCTCCGATCTGTTTATTCTCTGACTTATAATGCTGGAATTTACGCAACTGAAAAAACAGAATCCAATACTAGGACGTTTTTGTAACCTATTTTTTATATTCCCAAATAGGTTACTATATTGATTTCCCAGTCCAACTGCGCAATTCCTGAGTATATAAGAATATGGATTAATAT
>DATMYS010000361.1:0-4771 GCA_035560835.1 Methanosarcina sp. | reverse complement strand
TGAAATATATAATCCGTATAATAAATCAATAGTAAACAAAACATACATTCTGGAACGTAAAAGTGATTTGTCAGAGCCTCGTCCCTTAAGTTTAAAGCTTAACAGGGAAAAAAGAGAGTATACGTTTAAGGTAACTATGGATAAACAGATTACAAACTCAACTAAAGTGAATCTTTCAGATAGTCATACTTCAGTTGACATACGTTTATACCATAAAAACTACGGTGAAATTCCCTATGTGGACTATGAATCCCCCGAAATAATCCCTATTTTCATAGACACTGAAAAATGGATGTGTTGACAAATTTTATGAAAATTCAATAATGTCGAATTTGTCAAGTTGATTAAACACTTTTACAGCTTCTCGGCTAAAAAAATAATTCAAATATAGTGAACCTGCACAAAAGTTAGGTAAATCTAGAAATTCAAGAATTCTGCATATAAGGTTTTTCAGTTCCTTAAAGAAAGTCCTCTTTATAGCTAATTTATTTTTACCTATTTCTACAATTTACTCTTCCCATTTCTGGCCGTATTTTTCATCAAATACTACTTCGGAAAGTGCCCTGCGTGTTGAAGTCCTTTCCTTTGGAACCGGTTCTCCGATTGCGAGAGCGCACATTAGCTCAATATTTGAAGGACATCCCAGAATGGAATTGACCTTCTCTTTTTGATTCAGGATTTCTCCAAGCCAGACTCCGCCAAGGCCCAGTTCGCAGCAGGTAAGGAGCATATTCTGGATTGCAGCCCCTATTGCCTCGATATCTTTTGTCCTGTTGTAAGAGGTTTCATTGTCCAGAAAAGTAGCAATTATCAGAGGTGCTCCTGCCACAATGCCTGAATAATGCGTGCATTCTGAGAGTTTTTGAATTGTCTCCCGATCCCGGATAACAACAAAGCGCCAGGGCTGGTTATTCAATCCGGAAGGAGCCCAACGGCCTGCATTAAGGATAGTGTTGATATCTTCCTTGCTTACGGGATTGTCCGTAAACTCCCGGACGCTCCGTCTGTTAAGGATAGTGTTAATAATTTTGCTTTCTCCAGTTAATGGCATCATTTCCCCTCCGGATTGATTTTATACTTCCAGATTTATGAATTTTCTGTCTACAGGCTGTCAATCACTAGAATCAGTCATCGTCAATCTTCTTGTTGAGCCAGGGGATGTTTGCACGGATCTGCTTTCCGACGACCTCAAGCTGGTGTTCCTTTTCCTGGCGTTCCATGGCTTTGAGTACAGGATGGTTAACCATACCTTCAAGCACGAATTCCTTGGCAAATTCACCGTTTTGAATTCTTTCCAGGGCTTCATACATGGCTTCGCGGGACTCCTCGTTAATGATTCTGGGACCGACGGTCATGCCTCCGTATTCTGCGGTGTTGGAAACTGAGTGCCACATTCTCTCAAGCCCGCCTTCATAGATAAGGTCCACGATGAGCTTGACTTCGTGGCAGGTTTCGAAATAGGCCATTTCGGGCTGGTATCCTGCCTCAACAAGCACCTCAAAAGCGGTCTTGATGAGAGACGAGATTCCTCCGCAAAGGTCAACCTGTTCTCCGAAAAGGTCGGTTTCGGTTTCTTCGCGGAAGGTGGTCTCATAGACACCTGCCCTGGTTGCACCAATTCCTTTGGCGTAAGAAATAGCAATTTCCCTGGCATTTCCGGTTGCGTCCTGGTAGACTGCAATCAGGCCCGGCACTCCGATACCCTCGGTATAGGTTCTTCTTACGATGTGACCTGGGCCTTTGGGAGCAACCATGAAGACATCAACGTTTTTTGGGGGGACAATCTGGTTATAGTGAATATTGAAACCGTGCGCAAAAGCAAGGGCATCACCTGCTTTCAGATTTGGCGCGATTTCAGAATAGTATACAGGTGCCTGGTTTTCGTCCGGAAGGAGGACCATGATAACATCTGCAGCTTTTGCAGCTTCTGCCACAGTCATAACTTTCAGGCCGTCACCTTCAGCTTTTGCCCAGCTTGAACTGCCGTTTCTAAGTCCAACAATGACATTGAGTCCAGATTCATGGAGATTACGGGCGTGAGCGTGCCCCTGGCTTCCGTAGCCCATTATTGCGATAGTTTTGTCCTTAAGTGCATCAAAAGTAGTTTCGTTATCATAAATTATCGTTGCCATATTAGATTCTCCTGATGAATTTTTCAGTTTTTGAGCAAAGCTCCTGACATTTTTTGGGGGAAGTATAATAGGAAGTATAATATTATGAAATCCGTTCACTTCCCTGAAAATTAAGTTGACTTATATCGATTCTCAAGAAGTTGCTTTCTTCAGAAAGGGGCAACTTTTGAAGTTTCAGCAGATGCCTGAAAACTCAGGCCCACCATCAACGAAACTTCCGGGTTTCAAAACGCTTCTAGCTACCCCAATCTATAAAAATAATTAAGCAGCTACCTTTCTTTACCTGCCCTTATTATTTAAACCTTCTTTGGGCCACGAACCAGAGCAATCTTACCTGTCCGGACCATTTCCTTAATCCCGAACTGCCTGAGGAGTTTTTCGATTGCTTCAATTTTGGCTCCATCTCCGGTTACTTCGATAGTGATGGATTTGGGAGCTACGTCCACTATCCTTGCCCTGAAAATATCTGCAATCTGGATGATTTCGGTTCTAGCACTCACGTCGGCTGCAACTTTAATGAGGGCTAGTTCCCTTTCTACGGCTTCATCTCCTCCTATGTCCGAAACTTTGATCACATCAACGAGCTTGTTGAGCTGTTTTGTAACCTGTTCGAGCACGTGGTCATCTCCATCAACTACTATAGTCATTCTGGAGGTATTGGGGTCTTCAGTGACTCCTACAGCCAGGCTTTCGATATTGTATCCGCGCCTTGAGAAGAGTGAAGCCACCCTGGAGAGAACTCCAGACTTATTTTCCACAAGAACTGCAAGTGTGTGTTTCATCAGTGCTCCTCCAGGTCAAGAAATCTATCAGCTGTTACCTTACGCAGATCGGGCATAGCGCAGGGAGTGTCTGCATGCTCTTCCATATCAAGGATTTCATTGATTGCAGCTCCTGCAGGTACCATAGGATAAACATTTGCCTCACACTCAACAATCACTTCAACAACAGCAGGCCTACCCGAATTGACAGCTTCCTCGATAGCAGGCCTGACTTCGGACGGCCTTTCCGCACGCAGTCCAAGGGCTCCGTAGGCTTCGGCAAGTTTCACGAAATCGACACTGCCCTTGATAAATGTGTGGGAATACCTTCTGTTATAGAACAATTCCTGCCACTGTCTGACCATGCCCAGATAACCGTTATTCAGAATCACGGAAACAACCGGAATATCGTTCTGGACTGCAGTTGCAAGCTCCTGCGAGTTCATCTGGAAAGAGCCGTCACCTGCAATATTGATAACCGTTTTATCCGGCTTGCCAACCTTTGCTCCTATGGCTGCAGGGAAACCGTAGCCCATCGTGCCAAGCCCGCCTGATGTGATGAAAGTACGGGGTTTTTTATACTTGAAGAACTGAGCGGCCCACATCTGGTGCTGCCCGACCTCAGTAACTATAATTGCATCCTTGCAAGCTTCAGAGATTTGCTCGATGACAAACTGAGGCATTATAACGTCAGATGACATCTGTTTATAGGTAAGTGGATATTCCTTCTTCCACTGTTTTATCTTCTCAATCCACGCTTCGGAATTGCAGCGCTTGATATATTTATTCAGGGACTTGAGTACCTGTTTTGCATCCCCGACAATTGGAATCTGGACCTTTACATTCTTTGAGATTTCTGCAGGGTCGACATCGATATGGATAACCCTTGCGTTGGGGGCAAAGGATTCGAGTTTTCCGGTCACACGGTCATCGAACCTTGCGCCCACGGCAATAATAAGATCGGATTCCTGAATTGCATAATTCGCGTATTTGGTCCCGTGCATACCAAGCATCCCTACATGCAGAGGATGTTCGGTCGGAATTGCACCGATTCCCAAAAGAGTAGTCGTAACCGGAGCATTAATTGTCTCGGCCAGTTCTACAAGCTCGGCGCTGGCATTAGAACTTATCACGCCGCCGCCTGCGTAAATTATAGGCATGCAGGAATTTGCAATTTCCTCGGCGGCTCGTTTGATCTGCTGGGTGTTGCCTTTGTAAGTTGGCTTATACCCTTTAAGCTCTATTTTGTCAGGATAGTAAAAGTCGATCTCCGCATTCTGTACATCCTTTGGAAGGTCAATTAATACCGGGCCAGGCCTTCCAGTAGAAGCGATATGGAAGGCTTCTTTTACGATTCTCGGGAGGTCGTTTGCATCCTGTACGAGGTAGTTGTGCTTGGTAATGGGCTGGGTAATTCCCTTAATGTCGGCTTCTTGGAAAGCATCGTTGCCTATCAGGAAGGTCGGAACCTGCCCTGTTATGGCTACAACAGGTACTGAGTCCATGTATGCGGTAGCAATCCCTGTTACCAGGTTGGTTGCTCCGGGACCTGAGGTGGAAACACAGACCCCGGTCTTTCCAGTAGCACGGGCGTACCCGTCCGCAGCATGAGCTGCTGCCTGTTCGTGGCGCACAAGTATATGGCGCAGATTCGAATCATAAAGTTCGTTATAGAAGGGAATGATTTGCCCTCCCGGATATCCGAAGATGGTGTCAACCTCTTCTTCTTCCAGGCACTTAATCAGAGCCCTTGCGCCATTAACTTTTTCTGTTGACCCGGTTGTCATTATTTAACTCCTTTTTATTCCTTAATGGTGATTTAACTGGATACTCATCTGAAGATGAATACATTTCCAGTAAGGGTATATTCATTAGAAA
>DATMYS010000360.1:0-14634 GCA_035560835.1 Methanosarcina sp. | reverse complement strand
AGTCTCTAATCTATATAAAATCTCATTCACAAAGGTGCGCTGAGGTATGACTTCTAGAAACTTTCTTACAATCGATGATTTTGACACACATGGAAAGACAATTCTTGTAAGGGTTGACCTGAACTCCCCTATGGATCCACAGGGTAATATTCTGGATGATATGCGGATCCGAAGCCATATTGCCACCTTGAAGGATCTCGAGGACGCAAAAGTTGTTTTGCTTGCACACCAGAGCAGGCCCGGAAAAAAAGACTTCACTACAATGAAGCCTCATGCCAACCTGATGTCCAAATACCTGGGAAAGCAGGTTCTTTATGTAGATGATATCTTTGGAACCTACGCAAAAACCAGGATTGCTTCTATGGAAAACGGAGATGTCATCTTGCTTGAAAATGTAAGGTTCTATTCCGAAGAAAGCCTCGAAAGAACTTCAGCAGAACAGGCAAAAACCTATCCGGTTAAAAAACTGGCACCTTTTGTGGATATCTTTCTTAATGACGCCTTTGCCGTGTCTCATAGATCTCATCTTTCCGTAGTCGGATTTACTGAGGTTCTCCCGACCGGAGCCGGAAGGGTTATGGAAAAGGAGCTCACATCTCTCGACCGGGGGATCAAAGGGGGGGAACGGCCAGCGATTTTCGTGCTCGGTGGAGCAAAAGTCGATGATTCGCTCCGGGTGGCGGAAAATGTGCTCGCAAATGGAGGGGCGGACCGTGTACTCCTGACCGGAGTAGTAGCAAATGTGGCGCTTGCGGCATCCGGTATAGATATCGGGAAAGTAAACCTGGACTTCATCAAATCCCAGGGCTATGAAGACCAGATCGAAAAAGCAAAAGGTATGCTTGCGAAATTCAAAGATAAAGTTGGCCTTCCCAGGGACGTGGCTTTAAACGACAATAAGAAACGGGTCGAAGTGCCTGTTTCGGAACTTAATTCCGATTCTCTCCCTATAAACGATATCGGGCTTGAAACCATTGTGAACTTTACCAGTGAAATAGAAAGTGCAAAAACTGTTATCTTAAATGGCCCTGCAGGGGTTTCCGAAGTTGCTGATTTTGCCCTTGGAACGCACGAGATTATAAGAGCTGCTACTAAATCCGAGTTTTCAATCATTGGCGGTGGACATATTTCGGCAGAAGTCGACCATCTCGGGCTTGCACACCGTTTCTCTCACATCAGTACAGGTGGTGGGGCATTAATTGATTATCTCTCAGGAGTAAAGCTTCCTGGCGTAGAGGCTCTGAAGGCTGCAGCTAAGAGATATGAGGAAGCTAAGAAAATCTAATTGTTCTGTTTCCTGCAAGTTCTGGCATCTGTGAAAATAAGCTTTCTATTTGGGAGTTCTCTTCTGCCGAACTCCCGAGTTTTTCTTTTTGAAATGATCCTTTTCATTTTCCGGCTTCTCAAATGTGAAATTCCGGAAACATACTTTTACCAGCTCCGATAAACATACTGTTTATACTAGCTTCCACGTACATATTATCATACTAACCTTTAGGTAGATGCATAGCTGGCATTTGCAGCCAGTACTGGTAATGCTGGTAACACTCACCGTTAGTACTGGTAATGGTGGTAATAATTACATCTAATGCTGGTTAATAGGTACAGGCAATAATTCAAGATAAAATTGAGATGTTGGTTCAAATATGCTTACAGACGTTGAAGGCAGGGATGCAGTCAAACTTGCAAGGAAAACGATCGAATCGTTCCTATCGGAAGAAAGGCTTCCGGAACCTCATGAACTGGGTTTTGAGCTTTCGCCGGTTTTCGGGGAGAAAAGGGGTGTTTTTGTCACACTCACGGAAAGCGGGCTTCTGAGGGGTTGTATAGGACATCCGTTTCCGGATTCGAGACTTGAGGACGCAATTATGGATTCTGCAATTTCTGCGGCAACCAGGGATCCGCGTTTCCCTCCGGTAAGAGAAGATGAGCTGGATGAAATAGTTATTGAGGTAACAATTCTTACTCCTCCTGAAAAGATTAATGCTCCTGCAGAAGAGCTTCCTGAGCGCATAGAGATCGGAAAGCATGGACTTATTGTAAAGCAGGGCTACTGTCAGGGACTTTTGCTTCCTCAGGTCGCTCCTGAGTATAATATGGATTCTATCGAGTTTCTGGGCCATACATGCCTGAAAGCCGGCCTTTCGCCTGACGCCTGGCTCAAAGGAGCCGAAGTCTCATGTTTCGAAGGGCAGATTTTCAAGGAAAAAGAACCACGTGGAGAGGTTATTGAGGAAAAATTGCAGTAAGGCCGAAAGTTTTAATCGCCATTATTGCCATGACCCTAACTTCTACATAAATGACATATTTAAATGAGGGGTGAAGAAGAGTACAGGTTATTAAAATGGGATAAATAGTGACCTCACTCCTCTTGATGATTTCTAGCGCAGAAGAAAACATTGCCAAAGGATAATCATTTACTTGTGTTCAAACTATTATTTTTTTCTACTTTATGGATGTTTTCTTGTATGCATCCAGGCTTAGAAGACAAATGAAAGTGACAGGGACCTCCAAACAGGACTATGCAGTTGGCCTTTCTTTGCAGGTAACTCCCTAATTTTTCCATAATCTTATTCTAATGTACGCTTCTGATTTTTAATTTCGAATTTTTAGCTAGTTCAAACTCAAAACACACTTCTTGGACTCTACAACTTTAATTATTCATCTTCTTGTCTGGATAAAAAAATTTATATTGTTTGAATCTGTATCTTTTTCATACTATTGGCAGAGTTCCTGAAGGATTTCTACTCGAGTTTCCCAAAAGCCATTTTATTCCTAATCATCAAGGATTTTCAGGATTGTTTCGTGATCATGATCTTGATGATTATTCAAGATACGAGCTCAAGAAACAAATTTTGAATTTTGGGATAGGCTTTTAGCTTAACTGTCTAAAATGCTGCAGGTGCTGACAAATATCCATGCTACAACTTACCATAAACACATCAGGTAATTTCTAGTCAAGTGGGTCCGCCAATATTAATGTTTTTAATTGTAACTAAAGGAGACAGATAAATGAAAAACCGGATATTAATACTCTTTTTTCTTATGTGCCTTTCTACCCTAATAAATGTCCCTACTGTTTTATGTATGACCCCCCCAACGGTATACGTTTCGGGAGATAGTAGTGGCGATTTTAACTGCGATGGAACAGACGATCATGAACAGATCAATCAGGCTCTGAAGTTCGTGGCTGAAAACCCTGATTATACAACTGTTCACCTTAACGGATCGTCCACGTACGTTATCAATAGTACACTTCTAATCGGTAACAATACTACTCTTGAAGGAGATTCAGGTGCTGTTATTAAACTGGCTGATAACGCAGGCTGGGAAAAAAATATACCCCTTATTCAGCAAAATAACAGTTCAGGAAACCAGAATATTACTATTAAGGGATTTACAATTGATGGAAACCGCGAAAAAAACACTAATGTTGGTAGTGGAAGTGGTTATTACAACCTTATCCACTTGAGCAATTGTCAGAATATCGATGTATATAATATGTATCTTACCAATAACCATGGAGACGGTCTAAAAGTTAACAACGGTTCTAACATAGAACTCCATGACAACGAGGTATATTCACTGGGACATGACGTTCTATATACAATTAAATGTTCAGATGTGGAAGCCTACAATAACAGGATATCCTGCAGAACAAACAGTGGACTGAGGGCTTACAACACAAACAATGTGAGGTTCTACGGCAATAACATCACATCCGAAGGTTATGGAGGTGCAGGAATTCAGATTCAGAAAGAAGGAAATGTTTATGATATGGATAATATTGAGGTGTATAATAACACGATATACAAAACTGCGCTTTCTGGAATCTGGATTTTTGGATCCGGAACTTATTCTCCTTCATCAACAAATGCCTCTGTCCATCATAATCAGATCTATGATACCGGAACCAACACTGGCAGTGGCAACATTGGGGGAGTAGTATCCGATGGATTCAATGCCACTATTGAGAATAACGTGATCGACGGAGCCTATGGAGCTGGCATTGCACAGAAAAATGTGTACTCTTCTTCACCTCTGAATGGCTCAGGATATGTTATTACAGCGAGAAATAACATTATAACAAATATCCAATCATCATCGGCTGAAGGAAACGGAGTTGGCGTATCTAATTTCCTTAAAGATACACACTCCTTTGTTCTGCAGAACAATTGCTTCTATAACAACTCTGGTGGTAATTATTCAGATGTAGATGCAGGATTGGGGGATATACAGCAAGATCCGCAGTATGCAGACAGAAACAACCATGATTATCATTTAAAATCAAAAGCAGGGCGATGGACTGGGATCGATTGGGTAAATGACAGCGTAAGTTCCCCATGCATTGATGCAGGCTATCCTCTATCGGACTATTCTAAAGAACCGGAACCCAACGGAGACATAATTAACATAGGTCCGGATGGAAATACGGGCTACGCCTCAAAGTCAGAAGTAAATGTGTCAACACCGATACATCCTGTAGCGAGCTTCACTGCAAATCTTACTGTGCAGTTCATTGACACATCCACCAACAGCCCAAACCAATGGAAATGGGACTTCGGAGACGGAACTACCTCAACCGAGCAGAATCCTGAGCACACATTCAGTGAAGAAGGAACGTACAATGTTACCCTAATTGCAACAAATGGTGCCGGTTCCAGTGAGGTAAGATCAATGATTATCACCGTAAAAGCCGTACTGACGCCACCAGTTGCAAGCTTCAATGCAAATAAGACCGAAGGAACAGTTCCTCTTACTGTGGAATTTACTGACACATCCACCCACCGTCCGACCGGATGGAACTGGAATTTCGGAGATGGTAATACATCAACAGTTCAGAATCCTGTATATACATTCAGTGGAGTAGGAACATACAAGGTCACCCTGGTTGCAACAAACGGTGACGGTTCAAGTGATGAAAAATCAATGAATATTAAAGTAAACCGCGTACCAACCCCACCAGTTGCAAACTTCGCCGCAAACCCGACCGTAGGAACAGCTCCTCTTACTGTGAAGTTTACTGACACATCCACCAACAACCCAACAAGTTGGAAGTGGAACTTTGGAGATGGTCAAACATCAACAGTTAAAAATCCTGAACACACATTCAGTGGTGAGGGAACATACAAGGTCACCCTGGTTGCAACAAATGGTGATGGTTCAAGTGCTGAAAAATCAGTGGACATTAAAGTAAACCGCGCACCGACACCGCCAGATGCAAACTTCACTGTGAACAAGACCGAAGGAACAACTCCTCTTACTGTGAAGTTTACTGACACATCTACAAACAGCCCAACTGAATGGAAATGGAACTTTGGCAATGGGGCTAACTCTACCGATAAAAATCCAAGCTATACCTATACTACTGCAGGAACATTTACTGCTACCCTGAATGTAAGCAACAAAGATGGTTATGACACCGCAAGCAAGACAATATCTGTTACTGAAGTCCCTCTGGGGTCACCAAAAGCAAGTTTTACAGCAACCCCTCGGATTGGACGTGCGCCTCTCACAGTTAAGTTCACAGATAAATCCAGCAATGCGACTTCAATAAAGTGGAACTTTGGCGATGGAACTACCTCTATCGAGTCAAATCCAAGTCACACCTACAAGACTAACAAGGCTATAGAGTTGTATACTGTGACATTAACTGTAACCAATGGCAAAGAATCAAGTGTTGCAACCGGCTATATATATGTTCTCAGATAAATCCAGCAACGCAGCCCCAATAATGTGGAATTTCGGCGATGAGAGTGCAATAAGCACCGAGTCGAATAGGAGCAGTAATACAAGAAGAATATAAATCTGTGCTAGCAAAAAGTAATGGCAGGCAAACCTGCCATTTTATTTTTATTTTTTATCCAGACAATTCTACCATTTTTTTTCTAGTTAATCTAGATTGGAAATATTTATACGTGGCATCTTAGAGCCTGTCAAATAAAATATTCTTACAGCTTCTGAAAATTCATGAATTCTGCAAAATTTTACGAGCCTGGGAGTGAATGCTCCGAATAAAAAAGTAAATGAAAGAGTGTTTGAATTTTTGTTTTACTGCGGGCAGCCTACAGGCTTTCAGAGTCCTATTCCCGATCCTGTCCGCAGGTGATTCGTGGAGCTTGAGAGTTTTTCAGGTTGAAATCAAGTTGAAATCCGGCTTATCCGGATCGTGGTATCGAGTATTATCCTGGCGCCGGTTTATTCAATCTGGATTTTCTTTCCAGCTACGGATTTTGTTTTCGGCAGGGTGACGGTTAAGACCCCGTTTTTGAGCTGTGCACTTGCTCCTTCTTCAGTTACGCCGTCAGGAAGAGAAATTTCACGGTAATAGCGCATAAAAGACCGCTCTTTTCTAAGGTAACCCTCTTTTTCGGCCTCTTCTTCTTCCCCTTTCCCTGCACTGATTACCAGAACATTATCCCTGAGATCGAGCTCAACATTTTCCCTATCAACACCGGGCAGGTCGGTTGTCACAACTACTTTATCGTCTTCTTCCATAACATCAGTCAGCGGAGAGAAAGCTTCGGTTCCGAATCGACTTTCCGGTGCAGGAAAAGTCCTGAACATATTTTCCATATAACCCTGCATTCTTCTGATCTCATCAAATGGATCCCAGCTATACATATCACGGTCTGTTCTTTTTATTGGAAATTTCATATACAGATTCCTCCTTATGCAATTCCAGGCTTCCTTGATGTAAGCTTTCCCGATTTCAGACTTTTCAGATTTCAGGATTACTTTTCTTTCAGTTTTCCTGGTTTTATTTGTCTTTACAATGGTTTTGATCTGTAAATTTAGTCCAGAACAGTTATTATCCATCTCTCCAGAGAACAGCCTGAATGGTATGGGAAAGAAATAACGGCGGAGGTCCGTTTTTGCTCTTACCCGCTTTTTACAGGCACGATAACGAGAGTTCAAGACTCTCACACTCTTTTCGGAGGAAGGGACAAGTCCGTTTTTGAAGGCGGTACAGGTTAGCCTTCGGTCTGTTCGCAGATATCTATTACGTAACTGATGGGTAGCACTTACAGTTCTTGTTAAATCGTTCTGTAAGGGGGTTATTATTCCCAAGTTACTATCCTATAGATAGGGCTATTGATATTTATAATTTTCGTCTGTATGGGCTTAGTATTTATAAAATCAGGAATTTTACAGGAAAAATTACAAAATTCTCGGGCAAAAAAGATTCTAAAGCAAATTGGTGCTACAAAATTTTTTAGTTCAGTGTATATTGAAATCTAACTGAGTGATAATCTCTACCAAAAAATCTCTCCGAAGAAGAGAATAAAGAAACTTACGCTGCCGAACTTCCACGTCCCTAAAAATCAGTTCTGCCTGTTTAAGGATGTTTTCAGTAGCAAGTTTTTGCTTGTCTGGAGGGTATCCATACTTTTTTAGCAGTCGCTTTACATTTACCCTTATTTTTGCCTGGATATTTTTCCGGAGAGTCCAGTCAACACCTGCGCTTTGCCGAATAATCTTAACAAGTTCGACTGCCATGAGTCTTAATGTCTCATTGCCCAGGATTTCCACGGAGCTTTGATTGTCAGCAAGAGCGTCATAAAAAGCAATCTCTTCATCACTAAGGCCCAATCCTTCGCCTCTCTTATCAGCCTCACTGATCTTCTTTCCCAGCTCTCTCACTTATTTTCTCTGCCAGCCGAAAATTTGTATGATTTCTGACGGGATTTCCCCGAAAAATCATTTTAATTTATTTATAAGATTGAGGAAATTAGCTCTTAATACTTCTCTGGTAGAATCCGAAAGATCATCGAGTCTATCCAGAGTTCCCAGAGCTTTTTCGAAGTAGGATTTAGCAAGGGCGGGGTCTTTTTCGACATAGGCTCCTCCCATGTAAACATACAGGTAAAGGAAGTCACCATATTTTTCAGTAAGCTTTCTATACAGGTCCTGGATTTTATCAAATTCGCCTCTTTCGGACAGATCTGAGATATAGAGGCCTACGAGTTCATAGAATTCAGGACCGTTTTCCAGCAGGAAATCAAATTTTTCGTCCTCTGGCATTGAGAGGAACTTTTTTTCCATTTCGGCTACCAGTTCTTCTTCAGTTAGTCCTTCTATGCCCTCTGCTCCATAGTTTTCTACGAATTCGAAATAATCTTCCTCATCTCCTTTCATGAGCATGAGATCTGCGTGTTTGCTGGAGAGGCCCATTTTGGCGGCAAGCTTTTTGACGCTTTTTTCGTACTCTTCACTCTCTTTTTCGGTGAAAAGCCCCATAGCATAAGTGGCCCACTTCAGGTACGCCTGTTCGTCTTCCATCCATGACCTGTTATCGATAACCTCTAGAACGTAGTCGATTGCCAGTTTGAACTCGTGATGGCTTATTGGTTCATCTTCAAGAAGCTCTATCAGGTTTTCAATTATTTCTATCTCAAGGCCCTGCTTAAAAAAAGAGATTTTTTTATTGTAGCTGTTTTTGATACTGTTTAATGCTGCTACTGCGTTTTTGTCCGTTATTTTCCGGTCATTTTCATAAAAATACCTAGCAATCGAATATTCAATAGTTCCCAGATAATCACTGTATTTGTACTCCTTTCCTTGCAAGCTTTTCATTTTCTGTATTTCTGGAGTATCGGGTTTTAGATATCGGGAAAGAGAGTCGTCTCCCCCTTCAGTGAATTTGTTCCCAGTATCAGAACTCATGGCCATGCCCTCCGCTTATCTCTAATTTTATATTTTTCATAATATTCATTATAGCAGCATGTGTTTAAACCTAGTTTTTAAGCTTCGTTTGTAAGTTTAGTTTTTCTTCACTTTCAGTGGGAATCTTTCCTAGCTCAAGGATTTCAGATTCTACTAACTTGAGATTAGAGTTGATACCCGAGCCCTGCCAGATTCTTCTTTATCTTCTTCTCCAGCTCATCCAATTTCCTGAATTGCTCCGAAAGTTCTGTACTTATATTTTCCATGTATTTCTTCAACTCTAATCATTGTTTTCGGTTTTTTCAAACTCAAATGTCTTTTTTTCCAGATTTCCGAGTCCTTTTGCTTTTTTTGCTACGGTTTTTCCTCAACTTTCTCAGTAGCTTCTTCAAGGAGGAGTTTTGTTAGAACATCCATATATCTTTTCAGTTCCCCTCCCATTTCCGGAGGGAATTCTTCGGAATCTGCAGTAGCCTTCAGAGTTTTCTCAAAATAGGATATTGCAAGAGTGGGGTCACTGTTAAGGTAGGCAGACCCAACAATAAAATGCAGAGGGAAAAAGTCTTTATGTTTTTCATTGAACTTTTGGTAAAAATCCTGAATTTTTTCAAACTCTTCTTTTTCCGCAAGTCCCATGACATAGTCTTGGACAAGTTCGACATAATCCGGGCCCTTGTCCAGCAGGAAATCGAATTTCTCATCGTCGTTCATTAAAAAGAAACCGGTTTCAAGGTCGTCTGCTGTCCTGTCTTCTCCAAAAATATCTTCAGGGTTCAGGCTTTCTACTAAGCCTCCCTCTTCAAAAAGGTCTTCCTCGTTGAAGATATCTTCAGTACCTCTTTTCATGAGGAGCATATCAACCTGAGCCCCGGATATGCCCATTTTGCGTGCAAATTTTTTGAACTGCCTTTCGTATTTTTTCTCTTCTTCCTCTGAAAAAAAGCCAAGCACGTACGTAATCCACTTTACATAGGCCTGTTTGTCCTCAAGCCAGGACCTATTGTCAATGACCCACAAAACATAGTCAAGGACAAGGATGAATTCGTGGTCGAAAAGCAGGTTTTCCTCAAGGGGCTCAACCAGACTTTTTACAATTTCTTTTTCAAGGGGTTTTTCAAAGAAACTGATCGGTTTGTCACGGTTCTCCTTTATGTTCTTCAATGCCCTTACGACGTCTTTATCCGTTACTTTTCGGTTCTCGTTGTAGTAATAGTCGGCAATTGAAAACTCGATTTCACTCAGATATTCGCTGTACTCGTATTCATTCGTGTAAATGCTTTTTATTTCCTTTATCTCCGGCGTATCCGGCACGAGAAACCCGGACAAGGATAACTCATCTTCACCAAATTTATTGTCTTCATCACGATTCATATGACTGCTATCCGGTTGTTGATTTATATTGATTTCTATGCATCTTCGGAACTGAAGGATCATGAAAATTGCGTTCATTTCCATAACAGTTGTATACAGTATTAACATAACATGAGCTGGAACAGAGTTCAAGCGAAAAAATTAGGTAAAAATTCAGGTAAAAAATTCAGGTAAAAAATTCCTTAACCGATGATCAATCTATCAATTTCTAATGACTAATCAGAGTTCATACCCAAGCCCTGCTAAATTTTCTTTTATTTTCCTTTCCAGCTCCTCAGACTTCTTAAACTGCTCCGAAAGTTCAGCAGTCAGTCTCTCCATCTTCTCTTCAAATTCCTCGTCATCATCCTCGACTTCTCCAAAACCCACATAACGGCCAGGGGTCAGGATATAATCGTGCTTCTTGATTTCGTCAAGGGTAGCGGCCTTACAGAAGCCGGGGATATCTTCATATTCTCCGCTCTCTACTTTTTCCCCGCGCCAGGCGTGGTAGGTGTCAGCAATCTTCCGGATTTCGTCATCGGTAAGTTCGCGGTGAGTACGATCACGCAAAACTCCCATGTTCCGGGCATCGATAAAGAGAACTTCGCCGCGCCGGTCGCGAAAGTCACTGTTCTGCTTGTTGCGGGCCAGGAACCAGAGGCAGGCTGGAATTCCAGTATTGTAAAAAAGCTGGCCCGGAAGCGCGATCATACAGTCTACAAGATCGGCTTCGATGGTCTTTTTCCTGATTCCCCCTTCGCCAGAGGTATTTGAAGACATAGAGCCGTTTGCAAGGACAAAGCCTGCAATTCCCGACGGGGAAAGGTGGTGGATGTAGTGTTGGACCCAGGCGAAGTTGGCATTACCTTTTGGAGGTACTCCGAATTTCCAGCGGGCGTCTTCGGCAAGAAGTCCACCTTTCCAGTCCGAATCGTTAAAAGGAGGGTTTGAAAGGATAAAATCGGCTTTCAGGTCTTTATGCAGGTCATTGTGGAAAGAATCACCCCATTTAATGCCATCATTGTCTATGCCGCGAATGGCGAGATTCATTTTGCAGAGGCACCAGGTGGTCTGGTTTGATTCCTGGCCGCAAATGGAGATATTTTCAAGGCGATCTTCATGTGCTTCAATAAATTTCTCACTCTGAACAAACATCCCACCTGAACCGCAGCAAGGGTCATAAATTCGGTCACGGTAAGGTTCGATCATCTCGACAAGAACTCTGACTATACTTCTCGGGGTGTATTGCTAAGAATAAAAGTTGGGAAGTCCCTTAGTTTTTCTATTTCAATCTTTTCTATGGTTTGCACTGCCATAACGCATTTAAAACCCTTAGATCGTCAAAATAACATATTTAAAGCTCCATTCAGTTAATGCGGGCACTTTTAGGTTTGAATTTTCCTGAGTTTATCCCATTCCATCAAAATCTGCACGCAACCTGTATATTCATCAACTTCTTCGCCAGCCGCCACAAACCCACACTTTTCATAAAAACGAAATGCATTCTCGTTTTCCCTGTAAACCTTGAGGGAGAGCCTTCCTTTCAGGGTTTTTGCGTATTCGAGAAGAGCCTTGCCGATTCCTCTACCCTGCATTTCCGGCTTCACAAAAAGGGCACAGACATTTTCCCCAACAAGCGAGATAAATCCTGCGAGCTGCCCTTCGTCCTCAAAAATAAAGTTTTCAGCGCGTGGAAGGTACTTAGCCTTTATTGCGCTCTTTTGCAAAGCCCAGAAAGAGGCCGGGATAAAGAAATGGGCAATGACGGAGGCTTCGTACCAGATCCTTACCATTTCTTCAAGATCGGTTTTCTTGCATCTTCGGATCAATTTATCTACTTTCCTTTATATTTTGGACCATTTTATCAACTTTAGTTTATGTTTCGGATCAACTTGCTGTTTCCCTGTAATTTCTAACATTTATGGGTTTCCCTTAATTGAAGATCATTTTACCGGATTTCTGTTTGTTAAAGCTTCTTTTACCTATGTAAAGTTAAAAGAATGCCTTCATAAAACCAAGTGCTCTAACCTCAAGGAGCCTGAGAAATCTCTGAAAACCCCTGAGCGTGAAAACTGTATGTAAAATGTTCAGGAAAACACAAGTTATATATATAGTGAAAATAGTCTAAAAAATGCCAGACCGAAAGAGCTTCGGCCTGAAAAAGGGCTTTCACAAAAGTAGGTCCAAACCAAAAAGAAAATGTCGGAAAAGCTTGCTATTCATTTCACTCCATTGACTCGATTTGGTGGATCAAGTCACTGGTGTATTTTTCGGAGAACTCCACTTGTGGACTGAATGGAACGATCTTTACCAGCTTCCCATATCTGGAGACGTACATATCAGGCCCATGTGTAGTTTTCACTTTTGTAAAAGTGTATCCGTTCACAAAGGTCACTATTTTAACCTCCAGTAGTAATTATGTCTGGCATTCTATATTAAAATTTTTTTACCTATTAATCGTTATAGATTCTAGCTTCTGAAACTGAATCTTTTCTCAATTCTTTTCAATTTAGATGTAATTACATACTTAATTAAAAAGAGGAGTTTTAATACTTTATTAATATAAAGGTCATCTTTATAACTCATTTTCATTCTCTTTGTCTCCATCCACGAGGTAATCATGTTTTTAAGCCGATCCTTCTTCAGTGCCTATTTGCTGATGTACGAAAAGAAACCCAGCCTTAAGGAGATTTTGAGAAATATTAGGGCAGAAAGTTGGTGAAAAAAACAAAAGTTTTTTTTCAAATTGTACATGTATATGGAGATGAGCACCAATCCAACTTTAACTAAGAACGATAAAATCAAGAACGATAGAAGCACGAACAATAAAAGCACGAGCAATAAATGTAGGGTGGTCGTTTCATGGACCGGAGGAAAGGACGGTTGCCTGGCATGTTACGTGCAATCTCGGAAGGTTTTGAAGTCTCCCATCTCCTGAACTTCAGAGAAATCCAGAGGCGCGGCTCCCATAACATCAATCCTGACCTGGTTTATGCACAGGCTGAGGCGCTTGGAATTCCCCTTATCCATAAAGACTTTATTTCATATGAGCAGGAGTTCAAAAAAGTGGTCCATGATTTAAGGGATAGCGGGGAGAAAATAGATGGGGCGGTTTTCGGGCATATCGGCACACACAAGAATCTCGTAGACAGGATATGCGGGGAACTGGGCCTCGAGTTAATAATGCCGCTCTGGCAGAGGAATTCTGAACAGATCATAAATGACCTCATAGATTCTGGGTTTGAGGTAATCCTGCTAAGCGTCAAAGCCGATTTGCTAGGGAAAGAGTGGCTGGGCCGAAAAATCGATAAAAATTTCATAAACGACATGAAAAAGTACAATCCTTCAATCGACCCCTGCGGTGAAAACGGGGAGTTCCATACCTTTGTTACCGACAGCCCGCTGTTCAAAAACAAAATAAAGGTCATGAAGAGTGAAATGGTCTTGAGGGGAGGCTATTGGTTCTTGGAGATATCAAAGTTCGAGGCCGAGAAAAAATAAGCCGGCACATTCGGCTTTTAAAGCCTGCGCATTTAGCTTTCAAAGCCTGCACATTTAGCTCTCATCTGTTATCATGCCTGCTTCACTCTGGATCCTACTTTTTTGCTCTGTTATATATGCCCCCAAACCGTAAAAATAGAACTAATTAAGGAAATCGATAGTTATTCATGTCCCTATGCTTCGATTCCAAAATCAATTCCTTATTTCCTGAAAAATCCGTGATTTTTGGATCTATTCAAAAGTTGAGTTTTATGAACCTACTTCGGAATCACAGTATAGGTTATAAACCGGGCCACTAAACGTTAATAATTCTTTTAAACTCAATATTTAGATAAGTGGCGCGAATATATTCCGTGCAAGCAGCGGGGTGCTCCAGCGCAACTTTCATTTTCTGATTTTATCTGATAACTTTTTCTTCAAGAGCAAGTTCTGGTGAATGGAAAAAGTAGTTAGGGGTCAAAAGTACTCCGAGCAAAGAAAATTTTGACCAAAAATAGTCTGGAACTAAAAAGTCAGGGGACAAAACAGTTAGAAGCCAGCCATTATTACCGGAATTTTTCTATCATTTTCAGCAGTTCATCCTCATCTCTTGCAAGGGCGACTATAGCCATTTCTACCATAAGGTTAACGATTCCGTCAGATAAAGATCGAAAATCTGTCCGAATCCCGATGACAGGCTTTTCCTTTGCATAAGCGTAGCCTATCTCCCAGGCAGTTCCTGAGTCTACATCCACACCATCAAGGACTGCAACTACAATATCAGAACCGTCCACACCTTCTACACATTTATTGAAAATACATTCCTGATTCTGTTTTTCGCGTTCATCTATAGTGTCCTCTGCGTCTTCCTGGGGTAAAAAAACCGAAAAGCCCTTCTTGAGTAGCAAATCCTTTAATTTGCGGTTATATTCGAGTTCCGCATGACTGAAGAGGGGGCCTGCAAGATAGATCGTCTTCTTCCTGTTCATGATTTTTTCTTCCTGACACTTAAGAGGCTATGTATAGGAAATTTTCTTATAGTAAAAGAGGCTCCAAAGATAAAATCATTTACCTGTGAACTTTCCGTTTCCGGCGCCAAGTTCCTTAGAAATTCCTATCTGGAATATACTTATA
>DATMYS010000359.1:0-2457 GCA_035560835.1 Methanosarcina sp. | reverse complement strand
GTAAATTGACAAATAGTGTAAGTTGAATAATGAAGTAATTGAAAAAATGTATCTCAAAAGCAAGTTGAAAAATAAAATAAACTGGAAAACTAAGGTTTATCGAAAATAGGTGAAAGTGCGGCATCAGGAAATTATTCTCATCATCTTTTGCTCAGTTGGGGTAACTCTCATCATCGCCGCGAGATTCAGTATATCGGTGGTCTTATTTATGGTTACTGCCTTTATTGCTGCAAATTGTTGATTTAATGGACCATTCCTGTTATTTTCTGTATCCAACTGAACAAAATTAAGTTGCTCTTACTAATTTTAAAAGTTTTTTGAGGAAAATACTTGAAATTCGAAGCCATAGTCGTTGAGAATATTCCCCTTATTCATGCTGGGGACGACCTGCCATCGATCATCTGTAAGAATCTAGAACTTCAGGACAGGGACATTGTTATCGTTGCCTCGACCGTTGTTGCTAAAACTGAGGGGGAGATCTTCAGGCTAGAGGATATTACCCCAGGGAAAATAGCACTTGAGATGGCAGCCCGAAACGGAAAAGATGCGAGGTTTATCCAGGCTGTACTTTCCCGGAGCAGGGAAGTGCTTGTGGAAAAACCGTTTATGCTTGTAACCACTCTAGCAGGACACACCTGCGTAAACGCAGGAATTGATGAATCAAATATTGAAGATGGATTTTTGCTCTATCCTCCGGAAAATCCGGATGCGAGTGCCTCAAGGCTAGGGCAGGAGCTCGAAAAGTTAAGCGGGAAAAAGTTAAGTGTAATTGTCACGGATACAAACGGGAGAGCTTTTAAAATAGGACAGACAGGTGCTGCCATAGGAATTTACAGGATAAAGCCTGTAAAGCGCTGGATTGGGGAAAAGGATCTTTTCGGAAAAATCCTTGAGATTACAGAGGAAGCAGTTGCTGATGAACTTGCAGGTGCCGCAAACCTTCTGATGGGTGAAGGCGCAGGCGGAATTCCGGTAGTTGTAATTCGCGGTTTTGATTATTATTGTGAAGAGGAGGCCTTTATAAAGGAAATGTACCGTCCTGAAGAACTGGACGTTATTAAAAAAGGACTTCGCTGCCTTCAAAAACAGAGTTGAATAAAGCGAGTTGAATTAAAGCAGGTAAACTTCAGAGCTCAGATATTGAGCTAAGAAATAGCCAAAATTTAGCTTTTAAAGAATGTAAGAGTATCGGAATGGTTTGACTCCATGTTCCGACTTTGCCTGGCTGAAAAAATTTGCTTCAACTTGAAATGAAACTAATAATATTAAGAGCGGATCATAGTTAGAACCATTTTGAATCTTTCCAGGGCATGAAGTGAGTGGGACTCGCTGGCAGGCATTATAATCATGTCTCCTTTCTCCAGAACATTTTTATTCCCAGAAATTTTGATTTCTGCCTTTCCATCTATTACCTGGACCATGGCATCAAAAGGAGCAGTATGCTCACTCAGTCCCTCACCTTTATCGAAGGCAAATATAGTTACTGTCCCTGTGTCCTTACGGATAATTTCTCTGCTTACAACGGCTCCTTCCTGGTATTCAATCAAAGTGTCTATCCTTAATACTCTGGCTTTTAATTCTTCAGACATTGTTCTACCTCTCTTACTCTTTTCCATAAGTCCGCACAGCCTATCAGCCATCTGGCAAATTTTCGAGCAGATACTATCTAGTCACGCCAGACTTTCGATTATTTTGTATTTTTTAGATAAAATGTCTTATGAATGCGTTTTCACGTTGTTTTTGTATATAAATTTTAAATAATTAAATCCTACACAATTAAATTATTTTAATTTTTATATAACTACTCTTCTAAAAGAGTGAGCGCAGGAGATTTTTAATTTTTGTAAGTTCAGTTCCCGCTTGAAGTCTCGCTTTTTAGTTCAAAAGGTATGTATTCCACTTCCACACCCGCATCCCTGAAAAACTCAAGTGAATCGGTGTCGGGATAGAGAGCTGCGTATACTACTCTTTTGATGTTCGAGTTGATAATCATTTTCGTGCAAAGGATACAGGGCTGGTGTGTACAGTAGATGGTTGCTCCTGCTATGCTTACCCCATGGATTGCAGCCTGGATAATTGCGTTCTGTTCCGCATGTACTGCCCTGCACTTTTCCTGTCTTGTTCCTGAAGGAATCTTTTCCAGATCCCTGATACACCCGATTTCAAGACAGTGATCCATGCCGCTGGGTGCCCCATTATATCCGGTTGCAAGAATGCGTTTATCTCGGACGATGACAGCCCCTACATTTTTTCGGAGGCATGTGGCCCGTTTGCCTACTACGAAGGCGATTTCGAGGAAGTATTCATCAAGGGAAGGTCTTTCTGTCATTATTTTTAATGAACAGTAACTGGTATATATAGCTGTGACGTTAAAGTCTGTACCATTTTTAAGAGTTAATTTTAAGTTGAATAAATTAACGGTATATAGAGAAGAGTTACTAGAGGAAGAATTAATAT
>DATMYS010000358.1:0-3927 GCA_035560835.1 Methanosarcina sp. | reverse complement strand
AGGTGCCTGTTTGTTTATCGTGACCGCCATCTTCCCAAAATTCATGATCTTTAATCCATTGTTTCCGATGGTAGCTCCGGCAAGGATCTGGAATGGATCGGGCATGCAGCTTTTCGTTTCGCAGGTCACGTATATGCGCTCCCCGTCCCGGACATCAAGCTCCCGTCTTGCTATATTGAGCATCTGGATGCCGATTAATGCCCCGGAGGTCAGGAAGCCGTGAAAGGGGACTACTTTTTCGATCTGTGAAAGCAGTTCGGGGTCCTTTACCTGCTTCATGATTGCTTCCATAGTTTCTTTCTCTAATTGCGAGTTTTTTTGCAATGTATACCCCCCAATGGATTCAACCGCTATTATTATTGAACATGAGCGTAAGATATGATATTGTAGCTTTAATTATATAAAAGATATAATATATAATTATCGTTGAACGCTGTTTATTCTCAATAAGGGTCTGTCCGTGAGTGATTGAAGGTCGTATCATAAGAACCTTAGTTCCTTATTTTCAAGTATATAAATGTCGCCTGATATCGATACATGGGCTTAAACTTAAGCACATCAGATGTAAGGTAAAATTTATAATCGCAGTCACCTGGCCTCACAGATATACGGAAAAGCATATACGTTCCCAAAAAGGCAGAAGTTAGGTTACAGGACTCACAAGAAAGCAAAAAGAAATAATGGAAAAATCGAATTCATACGCTTAAAAATAAGGAAGTTGGGATTAAATGGCAGTCTCCTCTTTTCTTTTTATGTTATCAAGAACGACCTGTACGTTTCTTAAGTATCGGATCTATGTAAATTTTCAAAATCCCACTCTTTCTTCTTGACTTGATCTCCAGATAATCCAGATTTTTAGATTTTTCAATCGTTATGTTTTGGTGAACATAACGTTATATATAGTTTGTATGCTTTCATGGTTATTGAGGATCACAGGAGACAAAATCTTATTCAAAAGAAGTCTCAAATCCCCTAAAAGATTCAGGTGTATGTATCAGGCAAAGGGAAAACGCCGAAAAATCAACCTTTGAACCATCCACCTATGAGCCCACAACCTTATTTATAAAGAGAATATGGTCAGAGAAAATTATTCTCTATTCCAGAAACTTGCCTATTCTCAGGGAAAATAAAATCCATTATTTCACATCCTTGCTCCAAATAAGATATAATAATGGATTTTCCTGATAGAGAATGACAGGAGAGGAAGTTTAACTTTACAAAAAAGGAAAGATAGGCTTGGTTTGGCAAGAGTTTTTGCATAAATTTAGAAGGTTTAATTTGAATGTAAACGTTGGGATTTTGAAAATGGGTGTGTTCTTGTAGTTCTATGATTCTCATTTCCTCTAAGGTGGCTCTACAGAAAATCGATAACTAGATCTGCAACTATGTATTTCTGAGGAAAAAATAGTATTTATATTAATATGTATAATAAAGTTTTATTATATATACGCAAACTATATTATCAAGTAGAACATAAGTGAAAACGCAGGTGTACATAATTAACACTTGAAGGAGGAGCAAGGAAATGAAATTAAGTGCGCGTAATGTTTTAAAAGGCAAGGTTAAAAGTGTTACAATGGGTGCAGTCAATTCTGAAGTTGTAATAGAATTGCCTGGCGGAGCAGAAATGACTTCCATCATCACAAAATCCTCAGCTGAAAGTCTAAAGCTAAAAGAAGGAAGCGAAGTATACGCAATTGTCAAGGCTTCAAATGTGATGATCGGTACAGATTAATCCCCAATTTTTCTTTTCATTCTTCATGCATGAAAATTAGTAAATAGCGTCATTCCACTCTGCAGAAGTCCATTAATAGCTGCTCAGTTTTTGTAAGCGGTAGCTTAAAAAAGGTAAGTGTCGTATAAATTTGCAGAGTGTGAAATACTTTTATCTCAGTTTGTGTCTTTAGCGGGACCTTATTAATTAGGATTTATTTTGAATATTTAATTTCCATAATGTAAAATGCTCTGCTAAAAAAATTTAGCCTCATAATAATCCACTTTAATAAGCATTTTGTTATCTCTTGCACAGGATTATCCCGGAAATAAAAGACATGATCATTATGTTGGACAAGGTATGGTTTCCTTTATCTCTTACGCTCTGGATAGCAACCATATCATCCATTCTAGTCCTTTGCACTGGCGTAATCATAGCTTATATATTTGCGAGGTTTGATTTCCGGGGAAAGGAGCTTGCAGAGCTTTTAGTAACACTTCCTCTAGTTCTTCCACCCACAGTAATTGGATATCTTCTGGTTGTTCTTGTGGGTAGAAACGGACTTCTTGGCCACCTCATTTACAACTTTTTTGGCACGGGGATCATGTTTACCTGGCAGGCAGCAGTTATCGCGGCTTACACAGTTTCACTTCCTCTTATGGTTAAAGCCACCCAGGCAGCCATTGAAGCTGTGGATAAAGAGCTTGAATATGCAGCCTACATTCTTGGAAGAAGTGAGATTGAAACTGCTCTCTTAATAACATTACCACTTGCAAAAAGAGGCATACTGGCAGGGCTGGTACTCAGTTTTGCAAGGGCTGTCGGAGAATTCGGAGCAACCCTTATGCTGGCAGGGAATATTCCGGGAAAAACAAACACAATGTCTATCTCAATATACAGCGCTTTTCAGGCAGGCAATGATGAACTTGCTCAGATTCTGGTCTTAATCCTTATTCTTATATCCCTGCTGGCTATATCTCTAACCGGACGATTTGTAGGAAAATTAGAGGTATAATTTTGGGCGTTAAAGTTAACCTTAAAAAACAGTATAATGAAGCTGATTTCAATAGGAAAAAAGGCGTTAAGAAATCCTTTACATTAGATGTCAGCTTTGAAATGGAAAACGAACTTGTAGTACTTTTTGGGCCTTCAGGATCAGGAAAGACCACGCTGTTTAAGTGTATTTCCGGGATAACGGATCTTGATGAGGGAAAAATAACCGTAGGAAATAAAGTTTATTTCGACAAAGAGAAAAAAATCAACTTACCTATTCAGAAACGCAATCTGGGTTACGTTTTCCAGAACTATACTCTTTTTCCCCATATGAGTGTAAGAAAAAACATAGAGTGCGGTCTAAAAGGTTGGGAGAAAGAAGCCAGGAAAGAAAGAGTTCTGGAAATGCTGAGTCTTCTTCATATTGAGGAGTTAGAGACCAGATATCCATCCCAGCTGTCAGGCGGGCAGAAGCAGAGAGTTGCTCTGGCAAGGGCGCTGGCTCCCAAACCGGAAATTTTACTTCTGGATGAACCCTTCTCTGCACTTGATCTGGAAATAAGAACCAAACTTGCAGAAAAAATAAAAGACCTGCAAACTAAAATTGGAATACCTTTGTTGTTTATCACTCACAATCTGGAGGAAGCTTTCCAGCTGGCCGACAAGATTCTTGTCTTATATGGGGGGAAAGCTCAGCAGTTCGGGACCCCGGAAGAAATTTTTTATCATCCTGAAAACCTGCATGTGGCAGAATTAGTTGGGATCTCCAATATTTTCGATAACGCTTATGTTGAAAAACATGATGAAGATTCAAAAAGTACAGTGTTAAAAAGCGGAGACCTCAGTTTAAGGATAAAAACTCAGAGATTCAAACCTGGAGATAAAGTTTCCTGGGGAATTCATCCTGAGAACATAACTCTTCTTTTACCTGACTCAAACTCTGAAAATCAAGATGAAAACATCTATTCTGCACGTGTCAATAGTATCATCAATAAAGGACCAAAAAAACGCATTACACTTACACTTGTTAGATACAACAAGACTCTGACTGCAGAAGTGCCTGCGCAGTTTGTTGATGCTCTGAAACTGCATGAAGGTGGTTCATGCCTGGCAAAATTGGAAATAACTAAAGCAGTGGCATTCCATAATCATAACTCAATAAATAACAATATCTAGATATGTAAAAAAAGCTTCAACTTTTGGCTGGTCATTTTATGAGG
>DATMYS010000357.1:0-5334 GCA_035560835.1 Methanosarcina sp. | reverse complement strand
ATATTAAGGTTTATATGTGAAATTTAAGTTTTATTTCTAAAGAAATCGCATAAATAACCTTTAAATTTAAAATAAATCTATTTTTTCCTTTGATCCTGCAAGTATCCTTATCTCTTTTTCTGGCAATTTGGGGGCACACAGCAATAGACTTGAATAAAGGAGATAAAATGAACAGAAGCTTTAAATTTCGAGACATAACCACACTGGTATTGATAGCCAGTTTGATTACTCTGGCAGTATGTGGGTGCGTGTCCGGATCGGAAACTTCGAGCAAAGCTACGACAGATACAACCACCAACACGACTAATACTACTTCTACGGCAAGTGAAGCGTACACACAGAGCGGAGGAACTGAGACCAGCTCAAACCAGGCCTTCACTGCATCTAGTACCGATGAAAACGGAATCAAAGTTACCAACGGCGGTGTTTTCACTCTTTCGAATTCGACTGTGACAAAGACAGGAAACACCTCTTCGAATGAGAACAGCGACTTTTACGGCCTCAATGCTGGTGTGCTGGCAGAATCCGGAAGTACAATAGAGCTCACCAACTGTACAGTAACTACAAACGCCAATGGCGCCAACGGTGTCTTTGCTACGGGATCAGGTTCTTCGGTAACTCTGTCCAATGTCACGATCAAGACTTCTGCTGATGGCTCTCGGGGTGTGGATGCAACTCAGACAGGTAACATAACCTGTACGGATGTGAATATCACCACTGTCGGGAAACACTGTGCAGCCATTGCAACGGACCGTGGAAATGGAAATATTACTGTTGTAGGTGGGACCATGAACACAGCTGCAGAAGGGTCTCCAGGAATCTATTCTACAGGCAATATTACAGTCTCTGATTCTATAATTTCGGCTACAGGATCAGAAGCTGCAGTAATAGAAGGAAAGAACTCCATATCTCTAACGAACGTCACCATTTCAGGCGAGAAAAAATGCGGAGTCATGCTCTACCAGAGCTTCTCAGGTGATGCCGAAGTAGGCACCAGCAGCTTTATGATTAATGGAGGCTCACTCAAGGCGGCAGTAGGTCCTCTATTCTATATTACAAATACAGAATCCATAATAGAGCTAAAAGATGCAAATTTGAGTGCAGAATCGGGTACTCTTTTGACAGCCAGTGCTGACAGGTGGGGCAATACAGGATCAAATGGCGGCGTTGTGACCTTTAAGGCAGAAAATGAAACTCTTACGGGTAACATTACCTGCGATAATGTCAGCTCAGTTTCCGCCATATTACAGAATAACACTACCCTGACTGGAGCAGTTAATGCAAACAATACGGTAAGCTCGATAGATCTAACTCTGGATTCAACCAGTACCTGGAATATAACAGGAACTTCATATTTGACAAGTTTCACAGATGAAGACTCCACATTGTCTAATATCGAAGACAACGGAAATACCATATATTATGACTCGAATTCCAGCACAAACAGCTGGCTTGAAGGCAAGACTTACACCCTGACTGATGGAGGTAAGTTAATTCCCATAACAGATTCACAGTAATGACTGAATAAAAGAAACTATTCTTGTAGCCTTTATAAGGCTACACTTTTTTCTAAGCTTATCTACTCTTCCACGTTTCTTCGGTTATGGTTCTTACATCCCGAGGGAATCCTTTGTAGTGATATCCTTTAATACGCTCACTTATGTCGAACGCTTGAAAACCAGTAACTATAAAAGCCCTAAAATATCCATCGTTGAAGTAAAGCCAGAAATATGATTGGTTACTTCATTATCAGGCAATCGCATCTTCATTATCTGACAAGTTAGTGTCGTATCCCTAGCTGTGTACCAAAAATTCTGGCACGCTCCCAAATTGCAAGCTTGACTTTCTTTTTTATATTTTACATTTTGTTACTTTTGTATTTCTATATCACAATTGTTTATATTGTACAAGTTTTTATCAATTATTAGATTTAGCTGAATGAATTGTTTGAAAATTAAGTTTAAATCAACGTGGGTAACATTAATTCTTATACTATCGTTTTTGTCGTTCCCTATGTGTTTCTCCATGTTTTTTACGTTTAATATTAATCTCATCGAAGGAAAAAAATATTGTAATTTATCAAATTTTATTGCTATTCGTAAGATTTATCCACCTTGCAGTAATTAATCAATATTCAAGAAAATATCAAACTATAAAATATTCAAATTTAGAGTTGTTCAAAGAAATATGATAACTGGGCTTGAAGCCCCATCACTTGCCTGCTCGACAAAGCTAGCAACTACAAGATAATAGAAAAAATAGAATTACTGCAAGTGATGAGCCTGAAAATGTACAGCCTTACTTATGTGCCTCCAGAGATTTTTGTCGCTTAACGAATCTAACTCCCATCTCAAAGGCTTTTTCACAGTCATGCGGAAACACTTCTTTTCGCCTTTTTGCTTTTTCTTCGGGATCAAATCTATCTGCAACATATTTTGAATAATCATCAAACTGGTATGTATCGGTACTACATAGTGATTCGGAATATCCGAAGATTCTCATTGCAAGGTTTTCGTTTAATCCAATTGTTTTATTGAGACCGAACATATCGAAATTTTCTTCCTTTGCCCCCGCTGTGTAGATGAATCCGACAGAGATATTCTTTGGATATAGTGTTACTGGGTTAGTAGAGTAAACCAGATATGGAAATATATATCTCTCCATGAATGATCTCATTTCGCCTGTAGAATTTCCAAGGTATATGGGTGATCCAAGTATTACTGCATCGGCATTTTTCAGCTTTTCCAATACCGGTGCCAGTTCATCCTTCATTGCACATTTTCCATAACTTTTTCCACCTTTTAGTTTACAGGCAAAACAACTTGTGCAGCCTTTAAAGTTGAGGTCATAGAGGTGGACTAACTCGGTTTTTGCGCCTTTTGAATTTGCACCTTCAAGAGCTTTTTCCAGTAGGGTAGCTGTGTTCCATTTCTTTCGAGGACTTCCATTTATCGCTATTACTTTCATGATTTTTATCTCTATTTTTTTAGATTTATTTTATTAATATCTCAATAAGATTTCAACATGGTACTGTCAAGTATACGGGAGCTGGACATTTTATAGGCTCAGCAATAGTGGAGGAATTTCGTAGTTCCATATACTTGACAGTATCAACATTTATAGTCATAAACTACCTTCTAGAACTTATTTTACCTATATGTTTATATATTAACTAGGAGCACTTTTGTAACAATATATCCAATAAGTATGTATTGAGGAATTTTACATGAAATCTGAAAAAGAATCAAAATGCAACGTAAATGAGTATGTTGAAGTATTTGGAAGTAAGTGGAATCTCCTCATAATCTCACATTTGCGGGAAAATACTCTTCGATATACAGAACTGCAAAAAAGAATGTATGGAATCAACGCTAAAACGATAACAACTCATCTTAGAAAACTTGAAGAATACGCGATTATTGAACGAAATATCTATGCGGAAGTTCCACCGAGGGTAGAGTATTCATTGACTGAACGCGGAAAAGCACTCCTTCCTATTCTTGAGGCGATGTTGGAATGGAGTAAGAAAAATTCCTTGGTGAAAATGACTGATAATGAAGCGCCTGATAAAACAGAAGTTTGATTCTCTTTTCAACTGGGCATTGAAAACTTTTCTGGATTATGGACGGTTCTTAAGGATAAATAAAAATTAGCGATATTAGGATAATTGTCAATGATTCTTTGTGAGCTCAGTTGTTACATTATTTCTTTTTCTCATCGTTCTCAACTGAATATTTATAAAATTCGCTAACGACATCACGAACATTGCATTAATGCAGATCTGAGAGCTCTACAGTAATTTTAAGGGAAAAATACTGTATTTTCTGGCCTGCTTCCTAACATTTTCTGACCTTTTACTCTTCACATGGCTAATCCACTGAGAGTATGTATTCACGATTATGAATAAAAAATTCCATATAAATAATTAGATCCAATATTAATGCTTATTCAGGGGAGTGATTAGCATGGTAGATAATGAGCAATTGTATAATGAAGTCAGGGAAGCTGTTAACGCTATTCCGATGAAGATTGGCTTTGAGAGCATAAATGGTATTTCTGAGTACGTTACGAAGCGCGTTTTAGTTGGATATGCAATTCTCCAATATATAGTAACAGAAAAAGAGTTAGACAGGGAATTCACGAAGAAGTTTGTTAAATCAAACCCAGTTTATCAAGATGGCTCAGATAGTGGTATTTACGGTGTGGGCACTTACATAGAGAGTGAGGAAACTATAATTGGTGTTGTGCCAGCTACACGTCCAACGTATGGAATTTTTGGGTTAATGCCTCTTGACGACCTATCACTCGAACAGGCCGCTTCACTTTCGTTTAGTCACTTTGGCGAAGACAAGTTTTTAGGATTCGAATATGACAATGTCGAACATCCCGATTGGATTAGTATGCTTCGTGAAAAGTGGATAGAGATGGTGTATGAACATGAAAAGGAACGTGAGCTGTGGGGTGAAATACGAGGATAAGGAACAAAAACTCTAAGAAACTTAATTCGAAAGCTCAGCAACTAAGTAAGCCTCCAATCTTGCTTTCCTGATCTATGGAATAAAAATGCGGGGGAATTAGCAGTTTTAGACATACACCACACAACGGTGATAATGTGATCTTGACACGGAATTTACAAAATAATCTACGTGCCAAGATTCAATCAGAATTTACTCAACGTTTAACTTTTTTTGCCTGCTGTTGTATCATGTATTGAACTTTCAACTGGTTTTGAATCTGCGAAATCATTTCAGGATGCAACAATCATATTGTATGGGTGAAATAGTGAGAAAAACACTGATTATATTGATAGTGTTGTTCGGCGTATTCCTCGCAGTAGGATGCGCAGGAAATAAACCGGGAACGCCAAATGAAACAGGAATCCCAGAACAGGCTGTAACTCCAGTTGAAGCTATAACTGAAACTGTAAAGGAAACTCCTGTTACAGAAATAACTCCAGCTGAAGCAGTTACTCCATCTGGAGAAAAGGCAACTGAAAGACAGACTGCAACTGAAATGCAGAATGTGACAGAGATACCGAAAACAAAAGAATATACACTTGAAGAACTTGCAAAGTACAACGGTAAAAATGGGAAGACATACGTTGCCTATCAAGGCAAGGTCTATGATGTCTCTGATAGTGATCTTTGGAAAAATGGCACTCATAATGGACACAATTCAGGGAAGGATCTCACTGAAGAAATGAATAAGTCACCACACAGGCCTGAAATCATAAAGGGTTTTCCTGTTGTTGGAACTTTGAAAAAATAACATAACCCTATAATCTAAGTTAACCAGGGTTCTCTTAAACTCACTCTCAAACTGAAATTATTTCTC
>DATMYS010000356.1:0-8954 GCA_035560835.1 Methanosarcina sp. | reverse complement strand
GAAATAGAATGTCCTCTAAAAAGAATAAAATATTTGGTGGGAAATAAGGAAGTAGGAAAAATATCGGAATTCCTGCTTTTGACGTTTTTCCTGCCATATAGAGTGCACTTTGAATAGGGTACTTTCAATCATTGTTTTTCGAGAACGGACAGAAAGCAGAGGGGAACCGTATCAAAAATGAAATAAAGGGAGAAATGTCGATGCTTGAAATAGAGAACCTGACTGTAGAGGTCAATGGGAAAACTTTGCTCCATGATGTGAACCTCGAAGTCAAAAAAGGGTATACTAATGTACTTTTTGGGCCAAATGGAGCTGGGAAAACAGCTTTGATGAGAACAATCATGGGCTTTAGCGAGTACAAGGTTGTAAAAGGCCAGATTATATTCAACGAAGAAAACATTACCGGCCTGCCAGTGGATGAGAGAGCCCGTCGTGGACTTGGGATTATGATGCAGCGCCCGCCAGATATGTCCGGGATTAAGTTGAGAGACCTTTTAAAAGTGGCGTCTAAAGGAAAGAAAAACCCTGAAGATCTTGCCGAAAAACTTGATATGAAGCGTTTTCTGGACAGGGATGTCAATGTGGGTTTTTCAGGAGGAGAAATCAAACGTTCAGAACTTCTACAGCTTGAAGCCCAGGATCCGAGCTTGTTCCTTCTAGATGAGCCTGAGTCTGGAGTGGACCTTGTAAGCATAGAACATGTCGGAATGACAATAAAGGAACTGCTTGAAAAAGGGATTGACTGTCCAGGCGAAAGCTGCCAGAGAGGAAAATCTGCCCTTATAATCACCCACACAGGTCAGATCCTGGATTATGTGAAGGCAGATCGGGGATATATACTTTGCAATGGGACAGTTATGTGTTCAGGAAATCCCCTGAAAATGCTGGAAGAAATAAAAAACAGAGGGTATGAGGAGTGTATAAAATGCAGACTGATGAAGTGAACCTGAAAAAGAGAGCTGAAAACGCAGCCGAGAAAAAGGCAGCTTTCGGAGAGGATTTCGAACTGGAAAAGTTTGAAGAAGGTTCCAAGGTTAGCAAACCTATTGAAGACCTCCAGACCCTTGACGAGGAAAGCAAAAGAACCCTGTTCCAGGTAGGGGTAATCCCGAGTGAAGAAGGCAGATCCGGCAGTCTGCTGGTACTGGATAATGCAGTTTCGCATTCTTCCTTGAAAGACAAAAGTGTAGAACTCATGTCCACCCAGAAAGCCCTGAAAAAGTACGAATGGCTCAAAGACTACTCCTGGAAGCTTGTAGCTGTGGATACTGATAAATACACAGCAAAAACTTACCTTGAAAACGCAGATGGATACTTTGTCCGGGTGCCTGCTGGCAAGAAATCCTCAATGCCAGTCCAGACCTGCCTTATGCTGAACAGTAAAAATGTGTCCCAGACCGTACATAACATCATAATCGTCGAAGAAGGCGCCAGCCTTGACATTATCACCGGCTGTACATCTAAAAAAGGAATAGAAAAAGGAATACATATGGGAATTTCCGAGATGTACGTAAAAAAAGGCGCCACCCTGAATTTCACAATGATACACAACTGGGCAGAGCAGATAGGAGTTCGCCCTAGAACAGTGGTTCGTGTGGAAGAAGGTGGAACCTATGTTAGCAATTACATTTGCCTGAAACCCGTTCGTTCTGTCCAGATGTACCCAACTGTCAAGCTCGAAGGGAAAGGAGCAGTAACCAGGCTAAATACTATAGCAATTGCCCATCCTGGCTCTGAACTCGACCTTGGAAGCAGAGCGATTTTCAATGCCCCTGACACGAAAGCGGAACTGGTTTCAAGAACAATTACAATCGGCGGCAGAATAATCGCGAGAGGGGAGATGATAGCCAATTCAAAGGGAGCAAAAGGGCACCTTGAATGCAAAGGGCTTGTCCTTACCGACAAAGGAAGCCAGCTTGCAATCCCTATCCTTGAAGCAAATGTAGACGATGTCGAACTTACTCACGAGGCAGCTGTGGGAAAAATTGCAAAAGACCAAGTGGAATATCTGATGGCCAGAGGGCTTACCGAAGATGAAGCCGTAGGCATGATCGTGCGCGGATTCCTGGACGTCGGAATAAGGGGAATTCCGGAGGAACTGAAAAATGAAATTGAAAATACGATTACACAAACAGCCTTTGGAATGTAATTCAAAACGAATAGAATCCAGGATAGATTTGATTTTAAAAAAGAAGGCTTGAAAAATAGTCTCATCTAACGGTAAATGATGGATATAGAAAAAACTGAGGGCTACAGCTTCTTCAGACCAGAATATTAAGGAACTGGGTGTGTGAAGCCGGCAGGGAAAAAGGAGAAACCTGCCGGTCTTTTGTTGAGTGTTTGTGGATTTTAATGAGCTGAATGCAAGGAAAATGGGGTTTTCCTGTGAAAAAGAAAGCCTTAAAGTTTAATGCTGCTCATTAAACTGCAATTCAAAAATTAAAAAGTAAGTATAAAAATGTTTCCTTACAGGCCATAAACGAATAAGATATAGAAGTTATCAGACAAATATCTCATTTTTTAAAGATATAATGAAGAGACTTTACTTGCATTCTCCTTCTTCTTCTCCGTGCTGAATACTTTTAGTTTTCTGCATGGAGGTAAGGTTAAAACACCGCTAAAAAGCAGTACTTCTTATTTTTGGCTGGAGAGTACAGTACTTGGCATCGTATATATACTACGGCGGCAACATTACAGTACTGTAATACTCCAGAGGGATTGGAATGATAGACTTTGCCTGTAAAGAGTTTAAAATCGAAGACGTGATCAAGTGCGCCCTTAGCCTTACAAAGGCAGACCTGAAGGTATTGAAGTATTTTTTAAATGAAAAAGAGCAGTGGGTTGACACGGATTTTCTTTCAAAAGTTTTGAAGCTGGATATCTCCACAATCCAGCGTTCCGTCAAAAAACTTCATGAAAAAGAAATTCTTCAGAGATCGCAGCAGAACCTGGACGGGGGAGGATATGTCTTCAAGTATAAGATCAACTCAAGGGCTAAAATAAAAAATATCATAATGACTGTGGTGAATTCCTGGGCCGATCGGCTCGGACAGGAACTTGAAAAATGGGAAAACGGAGGTTGATTCACTTTGCTTAAAATAACGCCTTACCTGGGGATTCTGGTTCTTATCGTTTCTATAGGAGGGCTCTGGTATCCTGTACTCGGACACTTCATGCTCCTGGTTTTTGCAGCAATCTTCCTGATTAGCCCTTTCAGAGGCCGATGGTTCTGCGGAAACCTCTGTCCCAGGGGAAGTTTTGCTGATTTCTGGATCAGCAAGATTTCAAGAAAAAAGGAGATACCTGCCACTCTGCGTTCCCTGTGGATCCGCCTGCCAATTTTTTTCGTGCTAATGGGCTTTATGGGGTACAGGATAGCAAACACTATTGGAAGCCTCAATACTTTTGAGAAAATCGGCATGGTGTTTGTGACGATGTGTCTGGTGACAACTGCAATTGCAGCCCTTCTAGGCAGTTACCTGAGCCCAAGAACCTGGTGTTCCTTCTGCCCTATGGGGACAGCTCAACACCTGCTTGGCGGGAATAGATATCCTCTGAAACTCGCAAAAGAAAAATGCATCAACTGCAAGAAATGTGAAAAAATCTGCCCAATGCAGCTCAAAATCCGCCAGGACGACGCAAAACCGGATTGTATCAAGTGCGGACGCTGTGTTACTGCCTGTCCGAAAGATGCCCTACAATTTTGAATTTCTATTGTTTATTAATTTCATTGTTATTCTTTAGAGAAAAACGGATGACTCTGGCCCAACATAATAAGTATTATTATTCACCACTTATATAGTAAAATACAGGGGAGCCGGGAGACACTTCCGGAATTTGAATTAGAAAGCAGGATAATGCATACTGGAAAGTGTATACAAATTAGCCAGATCAGGAGAGAGGAGAAAAAAACATGATAAACCGTGTAGCTGAACTTTCAGAAGTTCAAAAAAAAGAAATCTCCGAACTTTTTGGGGAATATGTCAATATTGACAAACGCGAACGTCACTATTACAACCACGATATGGGAGCTTTACCTCCACTTGTTAAAAAGGTAATTGGGAATACCGACCCTGCAGCTGTTGTAAAAATTCGGACCGAAGAAGATGCAATAAAGCTCCTTAAATTTGCAAACAGGCATAAGATTCCGGTTGTACCCCGCGCAGGAGCCTCTTCAGGATACGGAGGGGTAATCCCGACAAAGGGAGGAATAGTTGCCGATGTTACATCACTAAATAAGATCGTAAGTATCGATCCCGAAGGGCAAAAAGCAGTTGTGCAGAGCGGGATAATATGGGAAAAACTGGAGAGGAAACTGAAAGAAAATGGACTATCGGTAAGAGCACTTCCTTCAAGCGCTCCTTCTTCTACAGTTGGTGGCTGGCTGTCCCAGAGCGGAGCAGGTTACGGAAGTTATGAGTTTGGCTGGGGCTACGAGAGCATTGAAAAAGCCAGGGTTGTTCTTCCTACAGGAGAGATCCGAGAGTTCTCAGGCTCCGAATTGAAAAAGTTAATTGGGACAATGGGAACCACAGGCATTATCACCGAGATAACCCTGAAAGTCCAGAAGTTCGAAGAGAGAAAAGCCGTTTCTGCCAGTTTCCCAAATGCTTCAGCCCTGAAAAAAGCTATTGAAGACATAAGAAGAAAGAATATCCCCCTCTGGTCAATTTCCTTCCTGAACCCCGAATGGGCGGATATGAAAAATAAAGCACCCAGGAAACTCCACTATGGAGAAGTTGTGGATAAAGACAGGCCCATACTGCCAGTCTCTTACGTTTCAACTTTCATGTACCCTGCTTCCAGGGATGTCTCCGGCCTGAAAGAAGCAATCGAAAGTGCAGGCGGGACAATTCTTCCGGAAAAAATTGCAAAATACGAGACCGATGAATGGTTCAAGTCCATGAAAGTAAAGAGGCTTGGCCCTTCGTTTGTCCCTGCGGAAATTCTTGTGCCGCTTGAAAAAATGGACAGAGCTTTTGAAGAAATTGGGAAGAAAATCAAATTGCCTGTGCTTGCCGAAGGCATGGTTATAAGTGACGGGTATGTGATTCTCCTCTGTTTCATGCGCCATTCAGAGCGCTCCGTGCTCTTTAATACGGCCTTTGCTCTTTCCCTGAGCATTTTGAAAATTGCAGAAGAAAACGGTGGAAGGGCTTATTCCTCAGGACTTTTCTTCGCTTCAAAAAGGAAAAGTGTCTTTGGGGAAAGGCTTGCTGAGATCGAGACCCTGAGAAAAGAAATCGATCCCAACGGGATCATGAACCCTGAGACCCTCGAAGGAAAAGAACTCCTGAACACTGCCGTATCAATGGGCTCTACTTTCGAACCTTTTGGTAGAATAGCCGGAAACATGTCAGGAATTGGTGAGGTTTCCTTCAAAGACGAGAAGGAAATCCCCGCAGAAGTGGCAGAACTTGCCTATTCCTGCTCCCAGTGCGGGTACTGTGTGAGCGAGTGCGACCAGTATTATGGCAGAGGGTGGGAGTCTCAGGCACCACGTGGAAAATGGTTTTTCATCAAGGAATACCTGGCAGGCCGGGAAAAACTTGACCAGAGACAGACAAATACTTTCCTCAGCTGCACCACCTGCCAGATGTGTGACTCCCGCTGTGAACTGGATATGCCGATCGAACATGCCTGGATGACCATGCGCCAAAAGCTGGTTGGAGAAGAAAAGAAGATGACCTTCCCCCCCTTTGAGATTATGGCTGCAAGCCTCCTTAAAGAGAGGAACATCTGGGCAAACTACAGAAAAGACCGCGACAAATGGATCCCGGATGATATCAGGGCAAAAATGAAGGATGAAGCCGAATATGCCTACTTTGCGGGCTGTACGGCTTCCTTTGTTGAAAAAGACGTAGCCGTGGGGGCTGTCCGCATGCTTGATGATGCAGGAGTAGAGTTTACAGGGCTCTTTGACAAGGAATCCTGCTGCGGAATTCCAATGCTCGTTGCCGGAAGGTGGGACGTTTTTGAAAAGACAATGAGAATGAATGTTGCGAACATGAAAAAGAAAGGTGTAAAAACCGTAATAACTTCCTGCCCTGCCTGCTGGCTAATGTGGCATACGGTCTATCCCCAGTGGGCGAAAAAACTGGGAATCGAATACGGGCTTGAGGCAAAACACTACTCTGAAGTGCTTGCGGATCGTCTCGATGTCCTGAAGCCGAAGTTTAAGCAGCCTTTGGATAAAGTGGTGACCTGGCACGATTCCTGTCACATTGGCAGGGCAGGAGGCAAAGTGTACGAGCCACCCAGAGAACTGCTCAAAGCTATTCCCGGAATAAAGTTCAGGGAACTTGAATATAACCGGGAAAGAGCTCACTGCTGCGGTTCGGTTGTAAGCCTTATAGCCGAGCCCCCTGTCGCATACAAGCTGGGAGATATGAGACTCCAGGAAGCCCTTGATGTTAAAGCCGACATCGTTGCAGCGCTTTGCCCATGCTGTGTTTTTCAATTCCGCGTGTCAGCAAAGGAAAATAATCTTGATATCGAGGTTCAGGATCTGGGCGCGCTGGTAGCCAGGAGCCTTGGATATGACATTCCGGATTCAACTTCTTATACCCTGGAATCCTGGGTTCCCTTTGAAAAGATGATCGCTCTTATGCAGCCTGAAAATATGACCGATCTAATGGTTGACCTCATGCCTCAGATGATGGCCGCAATGCCAGCGCCGCTTCAGGCAATGATGAAGATGGTCAAGTATGTGCCTGGCATGGATGCCATGATGAAACCAATGATGCCGATTATGATGCCCAGGCTCATGCCACTGGTTATGCCGAAAGTCATGCCTGACATGCTTAAAGCTGTAGAAAAGAGAGTTCCCATGCCCGATTACATGCGAGAGCAGCTTCCTGAACTTATGCCGAAGGCTATGGATAACTTGATGCCGAATATGCTGCCCGAGATAATTCCATTGCTGACTCCACGGATGATTGAGTACATAAAAACGCATTAATCATTGGTAAATGAAAATTCACTAAAAATTAGTACGTGAGATCTCACTAACGATTAGGACATGGGTAATTAGTACATGGTAACGATCCGTAAATGAGATCTCACTAAAAAAATTATTTGCATAGGCATTAAGATAGTTTATCGATCTCAAAATGAGTACCTTATTGAATAAAAATCATTGGTCAATAAATACATTTAAAAGTTCAGATTTGTGAGCGTATTTTGGAATCGAAAGATTAGCCAGTTGACTTTCCCAGTTCGGTTGCATGCAAAAGCTCTGGAAACAGCTTCATCCATAGAACTGCAACGATTATTGACCCAATTCCACCAAGTAACACAGCAGGTACAACTCCAAACAGAGAAGCTGTTAACCCTGATTCAAATTCGCCAAGTTGATTTGATGTACCTATAAACATTGAATTTACGGCATTTACTCTGCCTCTCATATTATCCGGAGTTTGCAATTGTATTAATGTTAAACGGACAACTACGCTTACCACATCAGATGCCCCTAACAGCACAAGTGATGCGAGTGATAAAAGAAAAGAAGTTGATACGGCAAAAATGATGGTGAAGAATCCAAAAAATATTACCGCGATAAACATTTTAATTCCTTCGTTTCTTTTCAAAGGTCTTTTTGCCAAAAAAGCAGACGTTATCAATGCACCTACGGCTGGTGCTGAACGCAGTAATCCCAAACCTAGAGGTCCGATTTTTAAAATATCACTGGCATAAACAGGCAATAAGGCAGTCGCACCACCAAATAATACTGCAAAGAGATCAAGGGAAATTGCCCCAAGTATGGCAGGTTTGCTTCTGATGAAAGCTATTCCTCCAAATATTGGATTTCTAGCTACTTGTTCAGAGTTTTGGGCCCCTTCCCTTATTGAAACAAAGAGAATAATCACACTTGTCGCCAATGTTAATACACCACCGATGGTGTACACAACTTCGGGATCTAATGCATAAAGAATCCCTCCGATTGCTGGACCTATAATGAATGCAAACTGCGCTGTGGAAGCTGCTAAAGCAGCAACCTCAGGGAAAACTTCTTTGCTGACAACATTAGGTAGTAAAGATTGCATTGACGGGCCTTGGAAAGCGTTGGCGGTACTTACAAAAAAGATAGTAATGAGAATTCCGTGTTCATTAATCGATCCGATATGGCTTTCATAAGCAAGCAGGAAAATCCCTATACTTTCTGCAATTTGACTTAAACAGATTATCAACTTTCGGTCATAGCGATCTGCTACATAACCGACTACAAGAGTAAGCAGAACCATTGGCAAAAACTGGACTAATCCGACAAGTCCTAGATAAATAGGCATTTGAGTAATCGAATAAATTTGCCACCCAACAGCGACTGTTAACATTTGAAAGGCAATGGCAGTAGATATACGAGCAGCTAATAGGAGTACTAAGGATCTGTTATGTAATATCGGTGGAACTTTAAGCGAGAACATTACATGTTAGCTCCTTTTCTCGGCAATTTTTATTCTTGTGAATTACAAAACGGTAACTTGATGGTAGATCCTGATAGGAAGTTAAAATTTGCCTGGATCAAAGATGACTGAAGCCTTTATGTCTCAAAATGACAACGTTGACGTATATCAAGTTGTTTTCAGAACCCTAGAAATTCTCTAAAGCTAGAAAGGGGTTATACAGCTTTAGACTGATAGAGGATAGTGGAAGATGATTAGGTCCTTAAAATAATTGTATAATTTTTAAGGATTACTGAGCTTTATTTTTGAGATTAGGCATTGTTACATTGATCTATAGAGCAAAATAAATGTGCAAAATACTTTTTTCATGTTTAATGGAAAATATACGCCTTTAATTTCATACTTAAATTATGGGTCGTGTCCTCAAATTATTGAACTGGAATTCTAAAGGTTAATAATTCCTTTAGACTCCATATGTGATCTGCTATTCCTTCTGCCATTGCTGGAGTTCTTTGGAACCATTTTCTTTTTCCAGAGTCCACTTTTAATCTT
>DATMYS010000355.1:0-3569 GCA_035560835.1 Methanosarcina sp. | reverse complement strand
AAATGTATTTTAATAAAGTTTCTTGTGACTCAGACCGCCAGGTAATATTCTGGTGGAGTCTGTTTTCAGGTCGACCTCACAAGCAAAATTTTGTTGCCCTTACCACGGGCAACAGTCAAATTTTGCGCGGTAGTAGATTTTCCAGTGCCACCTTTTCCACAGATTACTATCGGACTCATCTTTTTACCTTTCTCTCTATTTGCGTCCAACGAGGTAAGGAAGGCGGTAACCGTTGTACCATGTTGTATTATTTATATTTTTTATCAGTTGAAAAGTCTGTCATCAGCAATTGCCTTTGTTTGCTATCTTTGGGAAAGGATCAATAAATAATCCCTTTAAATTGAAAAGCTGAAATAAATATCAGGAAAAGCCTTTCATAATCCCCGAGCCTCTCATGATGTAATCTTGTGGTGAAGGTCCTTCAGGTTCCACATCCGCCCCGTGTGCTGCAAAGAACTAGTACTGCGATTCCTAAGTAAGTTCATAAAACTTAACTTTTCAATAGATCCAAAGATCACGGATTTTTCCAGGAAATAAGGAATCGATTTTGGGATCGAAGCACTAGGCTTCTTTTGACAAAAAAGAGAATGAAATCAAAAAGGTCAGGAAATCAAAAAGGATATGTGGATTACAGGGTAAGATTATAAGCCTTCTGATTCCCCATATCCCGAAATGCATAGCCTGTAAGCCCTGTTGACGAGTTCCAACATTCTGGAATCCTCCCTCTCAATTTTTATTCCGCAGGTAAGAGAAAGGTATTCGGCAAGGTCAAAAACTTTTATTTTTTCATCCTGTCCGGCTTCAATAAGATTCTGCATGCAACCCCCGCAGTTCGTGATAATTATATCACAGCCCAGTTTTTCGGCAGCCCTGTAGCGATCTGAAGCTATATCCAGGGACTCAGATGGATAACTGACCCTTACACCGCCTCCAAAGCCGCAACAGGCCGAATTTTTTGGGGTTTTGTTGGCAAGTTCGGTCTCTGGAATGTGCTCAAGTACATCTCTTGCTTCTTGATATACTCCCATCCCCCTGCTCAGATGGCAGGGATCATGATAAAAGACCTTATGTTTGATCACAGCCTCTGGAGTGAGTTTTCCTTCCCTTATAAGAATCTCAAGGTACTGGGAAACATGCAGTACCTGAAAATCAAGTTTCCCAAACATTCTCGGATAGATATCTTTAAATGCCTTGAAGCAACCCGGGCAAGCTGTAATAAGAGTTTTAGTTCCCCTTTTGCGGATTTCTTCAATATTCCGCTGTCCGTTCCTGTGGATAGGCCCCGGATCTCCGGCACCTGCGGATACGGCTCCACAGCAGTATTCAACCCCACTCAGGACAGTGTAATCGACTGCGGCTTTATCCAGCAGTGCAACCGCAGCTTGTGCCATAATTTTGTTGATATACGTGCCTGCGCAGCCAGGAAAATACACTACTGACCCTGAACTTTCTTTATACACAGGAGTTTCGTCCAGCTCGGCAATTTTCTTAAAAAGGTTGTTCTCAGCTCCGGGGTCTACCATTGTCTGCCTGTCGGTAAGCCCGTGCTCACGGACCCATTTCTGCCTGGCAGGAGAAATAAGCGTTTTAATTCCCAGCCCCACAGGACAGGCATCCGTACATAGCCCGCAGGTCAGGCAGCGCAGCAAAGAGCTGGCATCGATATCCGAGTTTCCTTCCAGATATCCGTACAACCGATCAAACAAACCCAGGTCATTGTAGCGAGGGCAAACCTTAAGGCATTGTCTGCATTCTTTACACTCTGACCTGTGCTTTTCTACGATTTCCATTTTTTAACTCCATATCGTTCTAAATTCGTGTGATTTATTCTCTCTAGAAGGTACGTCTTTAACAGTCAGGTTTTACAGTTAGGTTTAACAAGTCTTTCTAACAGTTATATTCAATAGGGATCGTTAAAACTTCCTTTTTGACAGAAAATCCTTCAAACTTCCTTCTTAATATGAACTCTTATAAATAGGACTTACGCGGTTAAATCAAAAAACAGCATCATGGAACCTTAAACTGTATTTTTTAAAATGCTTATTACAGAACTGCTCGCGCTTCATTTTAGCTAATTTACTGCGTAAGTCCTAATAAATTCATTCTTAATAAGAAACCCACTTAAAAACAACTTAAAAACAGCTTAAAAATAATAAGAATACTCCGAAACCGCTGAATAGTCAGTAAATAACTTAGGAATCCTTCAAGATCATCAGGAAATCCTTAAAATTCTCTTTTTGATAGAAATTCTTTTATTGTTCCTACCTGCATTCTGTCCAGAGAACTGTTCCTAAACTTCAGGAAGCTCTCAACAGCAGATCAGAAATGTAAACAGGTTTTTTCCCAAAAAAGATAAGCTAATGTTCAACCATATTATCATCTATATAAGTAGCTATACATGCAGCCAGTAAAAGGAAGGGGTTAAAATCTTCGACGAACTCAAAAACAGCGCAAGAAAGCTGATAATTCCCATTGCCCGCCTAATTCCCTTATCTCCGAATACCCTCACGTTACTGGGGTTTGTCGTAAGCATCGCTGCAGGAGCAGCATTTGCACTGGGAAAACCTTTTGCGGGTGGTCTTCTTATTCTGTTTAGCGGGATTTTTGATATTCTTGACGGAGGAGTTGCGAGAGCAAAAGACCGGATTACGCCTTTTGGAGGCGTGCTTGATTCGGTTTGTGACCGGTACTCCGATGGCCTTATGTTCCTAGGGATAATAGCAGGTGCAGTTAACGGTAGGCTTGTCCTCTCCCCGATTTTGCAAATAGAAGGCTGGCTCTGGGCGGGCTTTGCCCTGATAGGCTCCTTCCTGGTAAGCTACACTCGCGCCCGTGCGGAATCCGCAGGCTGTCGGAAACTGTCAGTAGGAATTGCCGAACGCACGGAAAGAATGATTCTCCTGGCCCTGGGCGGAATTTCAGGTTTTCTAAGCTGGGCTCTAGTACTCGTAGCCGTATTTTCTCATATCACCATTATCCAGCGAGTCCTTCGGGCAAAAAGCATATTGAGTAAGCCTTCAGAAGCCGATTTCCAAAAACCGTGAGATATTAGATCCAGCTAAGAAAGCCAGAGAAGGGTGAAGTCTATGAGTACGGGACTACAGTTAAAAATACATTAAAAATAATCCCCCTACTTTCTTCTACCGATACTCATTTATACTACATATTTGATTACAATAGTTGATGATGGCAAATAAAGAAAGAGATTTGTCATTGAGAAAGTATAACTTGCTCTGCGGGGCCGTAGGGTAGCCTGGTCCATCCTGCAAGACTGGGGGTCTTGCGACCTGAGTCCAAATCTCAGCGGCCCCACCAAGATTTTGTTTATATGCTAATTTTGATAGACTTTAAACGTTGTTGCACTTATCTCTGGCTTTACTTATTTTTGTCCTCTGGTTCAATTTTCAGAGATTCTTATCATTTTTCCATTATATTAGAACGGAAGTAATCTGTTTTTTACATTTAGTTTCTACTTCTGAAGCTCAATATTAAACTAACAAAATAAATCAAAAATAATAATTCTTTAGTATATTTAGAATAATCAGTCGATAAAAAGTTATATATCTGTC
>DATMYS010000354.1:0-9308 GCA_035560835.1 Methanosarcina sp. | reverse complement strand
GCATAGTGAACGGGCCTGCTCTGGACCACATCTACAAGATCACACCCGAACAAATAAACTATAAAAATTAACCATGAGAGGATTATACCCGTTCACAGTTTATTTTGTTTTTCATTTGAGTAACTTACTTAATGACTAATTTGAGTAATTTACTTAATGACTATTATCAGGTATAATTTCGGAACCGTCGACCTCTCTCCAAAACCGGAAGTATTATTTCTGAAAACAAGTCGTTTTTATAGCATGCAGGGACCGAAACTTTATTTTCCATATCCGTATGATGAAATTGAAAATTTAAGCGTGTTCTGAAAAATGAACTCTTAAAGTAGATAGCAATATAATAAGAGCTGATCCCAAAACTAAAAATCGATTCTTTGTATCTCGAATTTACAATTATCGCTCAAGCTTCATATCACAGAAACAGTTCTGAAAATCTGCTGATTTGAGGAATAAAGTCGATTTTGGGATGGTCTAAGTTAAAGAAACTGAAGTAGGGTTTCCTTCATACCCTACTGCAGATCTTTAATGGAGGTTTTATGTTGTTTCAGACTTTTTGCCATTTTTGGGTTTTTGCCATTTTTGGGTTTTTGCCATTTTTCTTCTATTGTACTCCAGATTTACCGGTTTACTCAATTACTGTATCGTCCTCTAGAAATACACTTTAGTTTCATGTTTGCCGATAAAAGTCTCTTTTTGAGATATTTAGCTCTGGCGCATCGGATTAATAATGGGGTTCATGATAGACATCCAGATTTAGAGACTATATCCCTGGCGGTATAATGACGGAAATGTAACACCAGAGTTCTTTTCTAGCTGCAGACTTATACCTGCAAACCAGGAGTACGGATTCTTATTACCGTTTATCTACTATATATAGTTTTCTCAAACTGGGCTAAAACATAACTCGGCACATAAAGCCTAATCCCAGGGAGATTAAAAATTGATTATTTATATTTATCGTTTTTATCATTAATAAAAACAAGAAAACAGCACACTGTAATCAAAGAAATTGATATTTGATAGGAATGTAATTATATAAATCAAATACAGATAAAAAGCAAGAATACAGAAAGCAAGAGCACAGGAAAGGGATACTAAAGAGCCCTGTGAAGGTGAGTGTAGAGATGGATGAGGATTTGGAGGAATATGGAGTTTTAAACACGAACTTCCAGACGGCAGGCAGTAGAAACAACGTAAGAGGAGAGGCTCTCCACAAAGCTCTGGAAAATGAAAAAACTCTGAGAATGATGATCAATAACAGTCACGTAGTGCTCTTTCTCTGGAAGAACGAAGATAAATGGCCTGTGGAGTTTGTCTCCGAAAATGTGGCTAAATTCGGATACTCGGTAGAAGATTTCACTTCTGGTAGGATGCTATATAAAGATCTAATATACTCCGATGATCTCAAAGAGGTTGAAGGAGAGTTTGAGAAAAAAGTAAAAAATGGGGCTTCTGCATTCAGCATGGAGTACAGGATTACAACAAAAGCAGGAGATGTCCGATGGATAAACGAAAGGACTTTTATCCAGAGAGATACAGGCGGAGAGGCGACACATTTTCAGGGAGTAGTGCTCGATATCACCAGGCGGAAGAAAAGCGAAGAAGAACTGGAAAAAACTCTTAAGATGCAGAAAGTGTTGACTACAGCGGTTAATAATAGTCCTGCAGTGATCTTTCTCTGGAAGAATGAGAAGTACTGGCCTGCGATTTTTGTATCGGATAATGTGGCACAATTTGGATATACGGTTGATGACTTTCTATCACAAACAGTTCAGTACGGAAGAATCATACACCCTGATGACCTGAAAAGAGTAGAAGAAGAGCTTGATAGGAGCATTCAGAAAGGTGAGGTAAGCTTCAACTCTGAATACAGGCTTTTTACAAAAGCCGACGATATGTTATGGGTAAACGAAAGAACCTTTATCCAGAGAGATATAGACGGGAAAGTAGTCTGCTTTCAGGGAATAGTACTGGATATAACTCGTAGAAAGAAAGTTGAAAAAGCCCTGAGGAAATCGCTAAAAACACAGAAAATGCTGAAAAATATAATTAATAAAAGTCCGGCAGTAGCTTTTCTAAGGAAAAATATCGAAAACTGGCCTGTAGATTATATTTCTGAAAATATAGCACAGTTCGGGTACTTAGTGGAAGACTTTCTTTCCGGAAAAGTACTTTATGGAAACATAATCCATAGAGAAGACATTCGGGCAGTGGTCGAAAGTCTGGCTCGCTCTGTAAGAGAAGGATATGATTCTTTCGAGATGGAATATAGAATTGTCACAGGAGACGGCAATATACGCTGGGTCGAAGACCGAACGTTTATCCAGCGAGACGGTAAAGGCAAAGTCATTCATTTTCAGGGAATAATTATCGATGTAACTGAAAGAATGAAGGCTGAGAAAATGCTCGAAATACAGAGAGAGCTGGGAGTATCCCTCAGTACTACCTGGAATCTTCAGACTATGCTTAACCAGATTCTCGACGCCTGCCTGAAGATAGAAGATATAGATGCCGCAGGCATATACTTGAAAGACGAGCTACTGGACCAGATTAATCTGGTTGCACACAGGGGACTTTCTGCCGAGTTCGTGAAAAGTATTTCGATATACAGGGCAGATTCTCCTGAAGCTCGGCAGATATGGACTGAAAAGCCGGTCTACAGGATGGATTTCTTTGCAGATAAAATGGTAGATTTAATCATGAAGGAAAAAATTACTGCAGTAGCCGTGATTCCTATGAAGCACAGAGGGGAAATCATAGGCAGCCTTAACTTTGCTTCTCATACTACAGACAGGATTCCCCAGAACGTACGCAATTTTCTTGAGAGTGTAGCCCTCCAGGTAGTAAACTATATAGCTCCTGTCCGTATAGTGGCAGACCTTGGATGAACATTTTTTCATATGTAAAGTCAACCTGACCCTGGACGAAATCCTTATCTAAAGTAATTTTCATAATTAATGCAAGATTGAAAAGTGAGAAGGCCTCGGGTCTTGCCTTATTTTCCGGCTTGTGGGAAATACGCAAACCTGTTTTGATCACTTTTTGTCCGTTACTGGCGTTAACATAAGATCTTACACATTATGGGGGATAATATTGAAAGCGATAGTAGTTTATCTCAGCACCTCGGGGAATACGAAAGCTATGGCAGAAGCAATAGTCAGCGGAATTGAATCTAAACATGTGGACGCAAAGGCTGTTAGTTTTTATGACGTAAAAATCGAGGACCTTAATGAAGCTGATGCAATCGCAGTCGGTTCATCAACTTTTTACTACAGGATGCTTCAGCCCATGGAAAAATTCATGGACGAGACTCTCGCTTCTACAAACCCGAAAGGAAAATTAGGAGTTGCTTTCGGGTCTTACGGATGGAGTGGAGAAGCGCCTATACTGATAGCCGAAAAAATGCGAAACATGGGAATGACTGTCATAGACCCTGTACTCAGGATACTGCACAAGCCCACAGATAAGGACGTGCAGGAATGCAAGAGGCTTGGAGTCGACATTGCCGAAAAGCTAAAGCATAGAAGCAGCAAAACCCCACAGCCACAGGGAACACCGAGTTAACCTTAGTTTGAACATATACAAGCTTAATATCTAAGGTCTAATTCTAGTGTCGAGTCAACAGCAAAATGTCGTATAAAATCGACTGCAATTATTCGTAATTATCAAACCTTTGAGGATAGACGCGACACTAGTGCTGTACCCACGAGAAAGCGACTGCGGGATGTGAACTCAAACCATAAAAACTACCGAAGACGCGAGGAATCCTAAAAACCATTTCTCTGTTTCTTTTTTCAGCATCTTCAGTGGTATTTACTTATTCATTTTCTATTGCGAAAATGTCAATATAGTATCCGACAACGCAGTGCCTATAACTTTGGAAACCAACCGTTGAGCCGGTTGATCACGCCGTCTGTGTGACCTGAAAAGAAATCGGGCAAATAAAGCCCCTTAATGAGTTGAAAATCAGTTACTCTAGCCCATAATTCAGCTCTCTTGAGGGAGCGAAGTGAGCGAAAAGGGCACCGTCCTCCCAAGAAGAGATCTGGTGGTGACTCATGAGCATGTAAATTATACAAGCAGGTTTACAGGATGCCGGGAAGCAGGCTCTATGTCGAGGTCGGCTACAGCCTCAGAAATCATTATGTCGCTCATGGCGGCCATAGGAAATATATATGGGGCATACTCGATAGGCCCATAGAGGATGAAATCTCCGGCTGCTGCCTGCTGCAAGCAGGTTGAACCGACATCACAGATTTTGTAGAGGACAGGGTCTTTCTCTTTCTTCTTATTCAGCCAGTTCCAGGCCGAGGGTGCGTTGTGGATTCCCGAGCCTGTGGGGTGCCCCCATTTTGCTTTTGCGGTAATCGTCATTCTCAAGGCTACGCCTGCTCCATTTCCCATAGGAGTAATGCTCGGGTCTATAAGCTTGTTAATTATTCCACATCTGTCTGCGATTGAAAGTAATCCCTCTTCCAGAAGGCCCGCCCCATTTTCCAGCATTTCCATCCTGCCCTGAAGGGATGAGTCTGTTGCATTGAAGCCAAGGATAATCGAGCTATCAATATCAGATAGAGCAAGAGCTTCAATTTCCGAAATATTTATGCTCATGTTTATGGAGTTATAGATTGCTTTGTCTGCAAGCCCGACCTCGCTGACATATTCTGCGGCATGGGAACGCACGGTTCCTTCGGGGGAGTCGATAAGAAAAGGAGCTTCTGAAATTTCGGCTACAAAGTCAATGTAACGGGTAATGCTTTCAAGGGTGGTACCGAAAATATGAATTATATGCGGGTTTCCTGTTTCTTCCGCACTTACTTCCTGCAGATTTATCAGTTTTTCGGCAGCAGCCCTATCAAACAGACCTTTTGCAACGTCTTTTACGACTTCATGCTTATCATAGAAGATAGTCCCTGCAAGCACGGTTGGAAGCTCTCCCGGCTGTCCGCCTATCTTCACTCCTGCGATGTTAACGATTTCCTGTTCTTTCTGAAACTTAAACATTTTTACACCCTCAAAATCTACAGGCTAGTATTTTGTTTCAAAACACGGTAATATACGCTCGAAGTATGTCTCTTAGTTGGAAATTAAAAATCCTTTGTCGGGCAGATAACTCCTGCAGTTGAGTCCATAACAAACTCTTCGGAGACTATTATATCACCTGAATGAGGAATCGTGAAAGTAGATTGTCTTTTTTTCTGGGAAATGGCTATAAGAGGTTCTTCCGGGTAAATTTCCCCCCGGTCCTTATATCTTCTCACAACTTTCATTATTTCCTCAAGGTCCGTCAGTCCTATTCTGTCAAGAATAATTACCTGTTGCTGGAAGCGTTTGATTGCCGCTCTGGATATATTTTCTATGAAAGGGATGGCTCCTTCAGAACCAATGATTTTTCCCTTTTCGTCAACTCCGTTTGCATGGATTGCAAGTAGGGAATGGCCTGCCAGGTGGCCCCTGGATTCCTTCCCGCAGATAAGGATGTACCTAATATTGGAATTTGAGATGGTATTTACAATTATTTTTTCGACTCCCAGATTTTCGGTCTTTGAGCTCCCCCAGATGGCCGCCTCAGGTGAGGGATTTATTTGGCTCGCAAGAGTCACTACCAAAATCCGGGATCTCGGATTCCCTACCGTGTAGTCACCTTTTACTATCGGCCACGTCTCTGCAACGTTTCTCAATAAATCACCTTTTGTCTTTCCTTATTCAGGTGAGACAGTGCACTTGCAAGCATTATGGCTTTCGTAAAATGTCCGCCTACCCTTGATGTATCTACAAAAACGTAATCATCCATGAGCACCGGAGCTCCAAGTCCGTCACCCCCTCCCAGGAAAGCAATTGTCCTGAAGATAAGGTTTCCCGAGATTCCATCAGGGGCAACAATAAAGTTCGATTCTTTTATGGCATCTTCAATAAGAATTGTGTAATGCTTAGCATTGATCCCGAGTTCAACAGCTCGCCTTGTCACGAATTCCCCGTCTGCAAGAGTCCTGTCTACACGTTTGTTCCTTCCTATATCTCCAATTCTGCCTCCCGACAGCACGCCGACATTAGGTTCTATCCCGAATCTCCTTATATATTCAGCACCGAGCGTTATCATCCTCAGTTTGTCTGAAATGGTATTCCCCTCGTCAATCCCTACAGGGGCTAGAAAGAAAGGTGTCCCATCAACTGTGAGGAGCAGAGCAAGCCGGCAGATTCTTTTTTTTCCTAGTGCTTCTTTGAGGTGAGCCAGGGCTCCCGATGCTTTTGCAGTGCCCCTGATAGCTGCGTCGACTTTCCTTGAAACCATAAGTTCTGCAAGAGTCTTTTCGGGCTCATCTGTGTCCACTATCTCGAGTTCTGTGCCGATCTTATCAATTTCTTTCTTAATCCCCACCAGGACAACCTGTGCATATCCCAGTTCCTGGGCTTTCCAAGCACTCTCGAGCATTTTAGGATTTGGATCCCTTATTCCCATAGCTACTCTGGCTCTGTTCGCCCTGGCCCTTACTTCGATAGCCTCAAGGAGGGCATCCATGCTATTCTTTTCCATATCCATCCTGACTGTTGTGTAAGATTTTAAGTAGTTCAAAGAAGTACAAACACGATCATTAATTAATTTTGTCCCCCGAGTCCCGCAAGCCTTTTCCCAAAAGGCTTAAGCGCAAACCTTTTGGGAAAAGGTTTGATCGAAAAACCCAGCAAAACGATGTGGCGTGATCAACCGGTTCAACGGTTGCGCTCAAAAGGGCTGAATTATGGGTAAGAAAGGCTAATTTCAATTAACTTAAGAATGTAGTTGGATTGATTTTTTTCGTAATCGTGGTTGATTATAAAAATGTTGGGGTTAAACTGTGGAGAGTGCAGGTAAACAGGGAAGAAAGGAGATATGAGTGCAGTTTTTCTACCCGGATTTGCTTTGGCAATTCGAGGTATCCTTTTTATGAGAGCAAGAAGACTTTAACACATATCGAAGTGTACATTTAGCGTCGTCATTTAAAAAATCGACAGCAGAGAATTGTAAGAATAAAAACTTTTGAATAGGTAAAAGATTAAAATGTATAAGATTAAGAATGAGTTCCTTTTTTATTGGTATGGTTTAAGATGACGTTGGCAATTGAATGGGCTGAGAAATATCGCCCACAGACCCTGAAGGAGATTGTAGGGAACAAGAAGGCGGTGCAGGATTTGCGAACCTGGGCTGAGAAGTGGCTTTCAGGCATTCCCGAGAGAAGGGCGGTGATCCTTCACGGGCCTGCAGGGGTAGGGAAGACCTCTACTGCCCACGCTCTTGCCCGCGATCTGGGCTGGGAAGTAATCGAACTCAATGCAAGTGACCAGAGAACTGCTGGTGTTATCGAAAAGGTTGCGGGATCGGCAGCTTCAATGAATACCTTCTTTGGAGGAAAGCGCCTGATTATCCTGGACGAAGCAGACAATCTTCACGGGACTGCAGACAGGGGTGGAATGAGGGCTATTGCAGGAATTATAAAGAACACGCTTCAACCCATAGTGCTGATTGCAAACGATATTTATGGGTTGACTCCTACTATCCGGAACCTCTGTCTGGAAATAAAGTTCGGGTCAGTACAGAGCCGCTCTATGGTTCCTGCTTTGAAGAAGGTCTGCGAGAGCGAGGGAGTTCTATGCAGCCTGGACGCAGTCCAGCAAATCGCTGAAGGTGCAGGAGGCGATCTAAGAAGTGCAATCAACGACCTTCAGGCTACAGCTACCGGAAGGAAAGCGCTGGACGTTGAAAATATCAGCACTTCAGGGAGGGATGTCAAGGAAAACATCTTCAAGGCAATGCAGAGAATCTTCAAGAGCACGGACTGTAAAAAGGCCCTTGAAGCTGCTCGCGGGCTTGATGAAAGCCCTGAAGACCTTGTACACTGGATCGACGAAAACCTGCCTGTGCAGTATGCCTCTAAGGATGGAAATCTTGAGGATATAAAAACCGGCTTTGGTTATCTCTCCAGGGCTGATCTCTACCTTGGACGCGTAAAAAAACGCCAGAACTATAGGATGTGGAGGTATGCCAGCATGTTGATGGTCTGCGGAGCTGCAGTCTCAAAAACAAGGCCCTATCCCGGATTTATCAAGTACCAGCCGCCTTCTCTCTGGAAGAGAATGGGGCAGATACGTTCGAAGCGAGACCTCAGGGACAATATAGCTTCTAAAATTGGAGAACACAGCTTCGAGTCCATGCGTTATTCAAGAAATAACCTGCTGGAGCTTTACTCTCGCATGTTAAAGAACGAAGAGTCTGCGATTGAAATTACTGCAGGTCTCGGGCTTGAACTTGAGGAATTGATATATTTTTCAGGGAGCACAAAAGCCAGCAAAAAACTGCAGAAAATCTACAACAGGGCGCAGGAACTTCTCCTTGAAGGAAAAGAAGAGCCCGATGGAACGGAATTTTTCATGGCTCCCGTCCCCTCAGACGATAGTAAAGATTTTTTTTCTGGCTTCGCGGTTAAGACTCCAAATGAAAAAGCTGGGAAACCTTCTGAGAGTCTCGATGGTTCAGACTTCCGGATTTCCCAGGGCGGGCAGAAGACCCTTAACTTTGGTTTTGATATTTCACCTGAGATTTCCTCAGAAATTACGGATTCAGGAAATAATACTCCTTTGGGAAATAATACGTCTGATGCCCTTAAACCTGATACCCTGACACCTGATGATCTTACTACAGTTACCCTAATACCAGGTAGTTTTACTCCCGATGCTACTATACCGGAGCAGTATCGGGCAGGAGGGGTTGATGGGGTCGGACTCACACCTGATAGTCTTACATCCAGTTTACCTGAATATGATAATCTTAAGGTTAAGAATTCTTTCTCCTTGCCTGAATCCTTTGAGAAAAAAATTTCTTCTGGCTCTGAACCGATAGAAAGCAGCATCTCTCCTGAATTTTCAAAGCCCATGGAATCTGTAAATTGCGAGCCTGTTATCAAAAAAATTTCGGACAAGTCTGAAAGTCCTGATGTCAAGGTCAGCGAAACTCCGAAAAAAGCCGAGTCAAAAATGCAAAAAACGCTTTTTGACTTCTAATTTTCTCGGCCTTGTTTAATTTTCTTAATTTCCTTTAGTTTTCTTACCTTTTGTTTAGAGATGAATCCGTTTTTCTTCCAAACTGCTGAACTATGCACCATATCAATTTTTAGAGTATATGAAATTGATAAGAGGAATTAAGGTGCAAAACTAGAGTTATATAAATTGACAGAAAATTTTTCTGGAATGAAAAAAACAGTTAAAATAAATAGAGGGAAATTTGTGAGCGGGCTGGAGAGTTTGGGGAATAGTTGGGGGAAATAGTTGGGGGA
>DATMYS010000353.1:0-4517 GCA_035560835.1 Methanosarcina sp. | reverse complement strand
ATTTTAGTTAAATAATTTTTAATCTATTTAATCGACATACCTTTCCTTAAACTCTGAAATCTGCTTGCTGCTTCCTACAACTGCAATGGTATCTCCTGCCCTTATTGTTGTCTGCCTTTTAATAGTCGTTATGACGATTTTTCCGCGTTCGATGCCTATTATAGTACACCCGATATGTCTTTCAAGGTCAAGTTCTTCTACTGATCTGCCGTCAAGAATAGAACCACTGTCAACGCGGCATTTCTCTATTTCTATACCCTCGTAAAGCATTATGTCCTCATCGATTCTACAGCTTTTTCCCATACAATTTGCAGTTATTTTGGCAAGCATCTGGCCAGCTACTATCGAAAGTGAACCTACGTAATCGGCTCCTGCCTTGTAGATCTTGTCAATGGATTTTACGGAATTTGCCCTTGCTACAATAGTAAGTTCCGGGTTCAGGTTCCTGGAAATAAGAGTTGCGAAAATAACATTGGTGTCATCATTAAGAGCCACAAATTCAAAGGAAGCTGTTTTTACTCCAGCTGCAAGCAATATGTCTTCGTCCGCCCCGTTCCCAACGAGATGTTCAAAGTCTACATTTTCAAAAACTTTATCATTTGAGTCTACAACTACAAAGCGAAACGGGCTTCCATAAAGTATATCTACTATACTCTTTCCGACATCCCCATATCCCAGTACGATAAGATGCCCTTTTGACTCCATTTTTGCCCCCATATCCTGTAACTTGCACTCTCCAAATTCTGTTTCTAGTTTTTATTCTTAAAGCTCGTCTTTCTACCAGTTTATGCAAATAAATTTGTCAGGTATACCAAATTAGAGGAATAGTTGCTGATTTATTTAAGTTTTGGGCCTCAGATTAATGTGCCAGTTTGTTTCAATTTCGAATATTTGATCAGTGTGTCAGTTTGTTTCAGTTTCGAATATTTGATTGGTGTGTTAGTTTGTTTCAGTTTTGATATTCAATCAGTGTGTCAGTTTCTTCAGTTTTGAAAGTGCTTCACGGGTCCCTACAGCCAGCAAAACGGTATTCTCCCGGACAATATCTTCTTCCTTAGGATCAAAAGACATGGTTCCACTATTCCAGGTTCCTACAATCCTTGCACCCGTGAGATGCTGGCTGGAGATTTCCTTAAGCGACTTTCCTATAAGAGGACTTTTCAGATAAATAGGGAACTCAACAATATGGACTCCATCAAAAATCTCAGTTGCCCCCGTAACCCGGCTTACAAGCCTGTCCATCGCCTTCTTTCCGATATACTGACCGAACATCGATTTGGGAGAGACAACCGTATCTGCCCCTGCATATTTGAGGTATCTTGAGTTAGATTGGTCCTCGACAATGGCAATAATATTGATATATTGAAATTCCCTGGCAGTCAAAACAATATTCGCGTTTCTTTCATCCGATTTATTTGCAATAAGTAGTTTGGCTTTCTCTATACCAGCATTCATAAGGGTTTGCTTATCACTCGGAGATCCAAAAATGCAGGGAATATTCTTATAAACAAGTTCCCTGATGAGCTCTTCTTCTTCTTCGACTATTACAAAAAGTGTATCTTGTTCGGTCAATTCATCTATCAGGGTTTCAACCAGTTGATTGTATCCGCAGATAATTATGTGATCTTTCACGCCTGAAGAGACCTTTCTTGGCAGCCTGAACTTGACAAACCTGTCCATCCAGGGAGTAATAACATAGGTTATAAGAAAACCCGAAATCAAGACTATGCCCAAAACCTGCACGATTATAGTAAAAAGTCTTCCTGGCAGGGAAGTAAAGACCACGTCGCCATACCCCACTGTTGCAATGGTGGTTGTGGCCCAGTAGATAGCAGTAATAAGGTTTGCATTTTCGGGCTGGTTCTCAAAAATCATGAGATGCTCAAAAGTCAGAACATAGATAACAAATAGGAATACAGACGCTATTTTGTACACGAGATAGGGATGCCTGTGCAGTATCTTCCGAAATCCTGTCATGAAATTGATTTTCTTTCTCCCGGAAGTAACCATCTTTGAAGTCCTGCCTTAGTTTTCCTGATAAGATTAAGTTAAAGCGTCTTATAGCTGTTACTGATAAACGTCTTGTGACTATTTACTGATAAACACCTTTTAACTATTAATCGATAAAAGTCTTGTAGATGTTGCTGGTAGTTTTATATATCTTCAGTTTAACAAAAATTTTATGCAAATTATTTTCGGGATTAAACGTAAAAAGGGTTTGAAAGTAAAAAGGAAAAAGTAATTGAAAGATTCTACATTAACAGGAAATTGGGGACGGAGGTAAACCCAAAGCCTTATAACTTTCGTGAAGGCTAGGGTTCAGTCTAAAACTTCGATATCAATCAAATCCATTGTCCTATATAAGGCCCGAATATCATAAATATAAACGAGAACAGGATCAACAACGAAAAGCTCGCTGTGATAGAATTTGAAACCTTTTCCGAGATTGAGTCGTTCCTTGTGAACCGATATACAAAGGAATAGGTAGAATCCTTAAATACGTGCCCTCCGTCCAGGGGCACGGCAGGCAAACAGTTGAACAGTCCGACATAAAAATTCAACCAGCCAACCCAGAGCAGGGTATTTGCAATCCAGAAAATCCCTATTCCCAGAGGTTCTGCCCAGCCCACTGGCTGGTAAAACTGCATGAAGGTACCTGAAAAGCCCCGGAATCCTTCCCCTGCAAATCCATAGATGGGAAGTCCAAAAAGAATGATCCAGCCTGCAGGTATAGTTAGCAAGGATGGGATCTGCTTCAGGGCTTCAAGATACACTTTTGCTTGAGGCATCAATACGGAGATTCCGAGCATAGGGAATTCAGTAACTGCATTATTCCCATAAATAACTCCAAGGAAACCATTATTATTATCCGAAGAATTGGATGATAACTGCACATCGAAAACAACAGTGCCTTTCTCAGTGAGTTTACCTGTGTAGTTTTCAGGGGGGAGAAGTTCTACTTCTACGGTCTGGTTTGCCCTGGTGGTTTCCATAAAGCTTACGAAGCTTGAAATATTTTGCATCTTCGTATTGTTAATTCTGATCATTGCCATTCCGGTTTCGATCCCTGCAGCGTCTGCGGGACTTCCCGAAACAACTCCTCCTACGAGCACTCCGCCAATATAGTCCTCAGGGACTGAGGCAACCTGTAAATCATGAGTGGAAACAGTGTTGTTTTTTACGGCATGGATATGGACCGTGTCTCCGGGCTGGGTTTTTTCAAGGTATGTTAGCAGATCTAAGGCTGTCGTTATATTGGTATCATTAATTTGAGTTATTATCATACCTTTCTCGAGCCCTGCATGGCCAGCCGGAGAACTTTCGTTTACGTTTAAGATCATGGCGTCACTTAAAGGCGCGATTGCTCCAAGTACAGGCCCGAAGAAGAGCAGGAAAGCGATAAAAGCCACGCTGAAATTGGCCATAACGCCTGCTGCAAGAATTCTGGATCTCTGAGTTCTTGTTGCACCTATTACATGATCGGATTTCGGTTCTTCAGACCTTGTTTCTTCAGTTTTTTGCCTTATTTTTTCTTCTTTTTCCCATTCCTGTATTTCCTCGATTGTGGCTGTTAGCGGAAGTTCTCTTTCTGTCTTCTCTTTTGTTCCGAAAAGCTGTTCATCATCAGGCTCCGCAAAACCTCCTATGGGGACCAGAGCATACAGGATGCCCATTGATTTGACCCGTATGCCTTCAACTCTGCAAAGAATCGCATGCGAGAATTCGTGCACGACAAGCGTGACTATAAGGGCAATAACTCCCCAGGTAAAAGGAATGAACTCGTTTAATCCCGGAATGAGAAAGATATTTCTCGGAGAATTATATTTTCCCGGTTCAGGCACGTTTCCGTTGAGGAATGAAGTATACAGCCCAAGGTCCGAGAGGGCTACGACCAGGAACATTGCAATCATACCTGCAAACATCAATAAGATTCCAAGGTTTGCAAAGTTTCTCCAGTAAGACTTCGGACGGGCCAGTAAATCCAGTAGTTTGAGGCCCTTAGTTGTCCTGATCATAAGGATGGGAAGAGGCCCGAAGGTACTTATGTTATACTTCTCCAGAATACCTTTCCTGTCAAGAACGGAAACTGCGAACCAGTATAGTATAAAAATACTCAGTGCAATGCTTGTGCCATTCAAGGGAATTCTCCGAATTATTGAGCTGAGCCAATTATAATTAAGCTTAACCATTGATGAATTAAATATAACGTATTGTGAATTAGCTCGAATCAGTTGGAATCAGTTGTTAATGCCGGCTAACCAGTTGTTAATTAAACTTAACTGACTATGAATTAAGCTGAGTTAGTATGAATTTTGAATTAGCTTGTAAATCTAGAACTGTTGAGAGAATATATTCGTAAATTTTAATACTGTTAATGTGTAACTCTGCGTCTCTAACGTTGCTTCTGAGATTCTGCGCCAACTAATTCGTCACGTTGAGTTCTAGTGATCAATAATGATATAAAAAGGTTATAGTATGCATTACTATTATTAAATCGATATATATTGCCATTTCTT
>DATMYS010000352.1:0-3710 GCA_035560835.1 Methanosarcina sp. | reverse complement strand
TATCTATATTAGCTAAAAATATAACGGTACTGACCGTGGAGCAATAACCCGGATGCTACTGACCTATAAAATCAAGCACAATCGAAATTTTTCAGAGGAACTCCAAAAGGCTCGAAAGGTTGCTGAATTTTGTATTAGGCATCAGACTCAAAACCGAGGCCTTAACTCGCCTCCTATACAAAAATCTGTTTCTTCTCTTCCCTCTTTCTCTTCATCCTCATTCTCTACCTTTTCTGAGTTTTCTCATGACTTCCTGATTATTTCTTCTGCTCCTCCTTCTTTCGGTTCTCTGTCTGAGCCTAGTTTACTTCCGGTATCTGGATATCTTTCTCCTAAGGATATTAAACATATAGGCTTGAAGTCAGTTATTTCCGGCCAGATTCTCAAAAAATATTCCCGAAACCAGGACTTCAGATCCGCAAAGAATGTGAAATTGATCATTCCTTCCAGGGCGGTTAGTGTTGACAGGAAGGAGCGAATCATTACAATTCCCTGTCTAAAACTTTTGCTGAACTATCATTTTTCCAGCAACTTTACAAAAATTTCCCAGATAGAAATCGATAGCATCTATGCTTATGTAGCAGTTGTCTTCCCGGACGACGAGCTCAAAAGTTCCGAGCACTATATAGGAGTTGATCGCAATACTAAGGGACATATTGCAGTTGTAGCGGATCCCGAATCCGGAAAAATCTGGAAGTTAGGAAAAATGCGCTACCACACATATAAAAAATACGAAAACATAAAAAAGCGGCTCTATAATATGGGCAGAAGTAAAGAATTAAAAGCTGTAGAAATCAGGGAAAAAAATATTGTAAAGGACTTGAACCATAAAATCAGCCGAAAGATTGTGGATGTCGCCCTGTATAACGGCTGTGGGATCAAGCTGGAAAACCTTAAAGGAATCCGGAAACTCAACAGAAAAATTGGAGATGAAGGGAAAGGCGAGAAAAATAAAAATAAAAACAAAAAAAGGGAAAAGAATAAAGACAAAAACAGAAATAAGAAAATTAGCAAAAATTCTATAGAAAGCAAAAGCACACCCGGAAAACAATCATTGTCTTGTGAATACTCCCTGAACAGCTGGTCATTTCAGTAGCTTCAGCAGTTTATTGAATACAAAGCCAGGCTGCGAGGAGTAGAGGTAGTTTATATTGATCCCCATGCGACTAGCAAGAAGTGCAGCCGCTGCGGACATATAGGCAACCGACACAGCAAGCAATTTGAGTGCCCACACTGCGGGCACGTTGACCATGCCGATGTCAATGCCGCCTTTAATATAGCGTTGACGCCAAAAGGCAGCGGTCAATTCTCTGCAGAAAGAGATGCAGGGAAAGGGAGCACTGACACCCCTCGACGGGTCCTGAATCGTACCATCTTCGGTAAACGTACGGCCAGAAAAAAAACTTCTCTACAGTTTGCGTGGGAAGTATGTCAGTTTTTAAACTAAGACCTATTCCAGACTTCTCTAATGTTATCTGGGGAGATATGTTCAACAACCCACGGACAGAGCAAAAACAAGAAAAAGGAAATAATCCCTTTCAGTTAACTCACATTTTCAGGCAGCTTCGGCTGCTCTTTGAGTTCAATTAATTTTTGTTCCATTTACAAGTGAAAGTGCTCCAGCGGGAATATAGACCTTACCAGTTACTGGAGCGTAGACAACTATTCCTTCTAGCTCATGAGCTACACCATTCTTGATAAGGATATTCGTGTTCACTGGCAGTTCGGCGTCTCCAATTTCCAGTACAGGATTTGAGGAATCTGTCATATTCAGTAAATATTCATTTTTATTCAGTTGTCCATCCCCGTTGTCTTTGGAGAAAACTTCACCAACTTCAATAAAGAGATGTGAATTGGTTTCGTTAAGATCAAATCCGAGGTCTTTAGCTATATATCCTGTAATTTCGGTATTATCCATATTGCCTGTCGGATAGTCAGGACCATAAGCCCATAGAGGAACATCATCTCCAGAATGCCCATGAGTAGTCCAGCCAATTACTGTGTGATTGCGGCTGATTACCTCGCTAATAGCATAGTCAAGTGAGAGGCCTTTTCCATTGTCGTAGAGCTTAAGAATTTCAGCTATATCTTCATCAGTAGCACCAATACCCCACCAGGTCTTTAGCTGCTTTTTGATGTTTTTGGATGAAAGATCAGTCCCTATTTTTGTCTCAAGACCTGTGGAACTGAGTTTCATACCTTTGAGAGGTTTAATGACGTCTTCTACGGTTGTGGATGTGTAATTGGAGTCAGAGTTGCTGCCAATAGTCATACCACCTGTATTATGATCCGGGAAAACAAGGACTAGAGTATTCCCGTCCTTTTTAGCAAAATCAACTGCAGCCTTAACAGCTTTGTCAAAAGCCAGAAAATCAGTTACAGCATAGTTAGGGTCATTGGCGTGGTCTGCCCAATCAACCTGGCTGCCTTCGACCATTAGGAAGAAGCCATTCTTGTCCTGGGATAATAGTTCGATGGATTTCCCGGTCATTTCTGCAAGAGAAGGCTGTTCAGGTGCAAGTAAAGGACGATCGATGTCCGGCATCATATGGCCACTGGCAAACAGACCCCAGACTCTACCAGTGGTCAGGTTCATCATTTTGTCTCTGCTGTCAACATACTGGTAGTCTCTGTCAAGAAGTACTTTTGTCAGGTTTTCTCCATCAGTCCTTTTTCCTCCCTCAGCCACAGGCGTGAGATAACTGGAACCGCCACCAAAGACCACATCAATATTTTCATAAACCATCTGTTTCATGATTTCTGTTTCATTATCTCTGTTATCAACGTGAGCAGCAAAAGCTGCAGGTGTGGCATGGGTAACACGAGAGGTTGCTACAAGTCCTGTAGCCTTGCCCTCGAGCCTTGAACCTTCAAGCACTGTTGCAAGTGGTCTGTACTGCAGTTCTTCAGGTGGAATTTCCAGTGTACTTAACACAGAACTATTGCTCGGCCCGACGCTTACAAAACCGTTAGTAGTTTTATATCCTGCAGCAAATGCGGTTGCAGCTGAAGAAGAGTCAGTAATGACTGAGTCAGTGCTATAAGTAGACACTGTTCCAGTCACTATATTGTCAAGCTCAAGAGGCTTTCCATTATACCAGCGAGCTAAAGTCTCCACACTTTGGGAACAACCATCAGGAATCAGGACAATCACGTTCTTTATTTTAGCTTCCGGCGTAACAGGAAATTTGCTGCAGTTAGTAGAGTTCGTGAAGTTAACGCTAGAATTCGAATCAAATTGTACGGCTGCTGCAGAACCAACATTTCCCAGCAGCAAAAGTCCTATTATCGAAATAGTTAACAAAGTATCTGTTTCCTTAATTTCCATAGAATTACCTCAACCTTGGGAATAATTTTTAAATCTATGGTTTAACACCATATAAAAAATACAAATCCCACATTTAAAAAAGGAGCCTGCTGTATTTGAATCTTTCACATATAGATTATATATAACTTCGTACTCAATATTTGGGAAAAGTAGCTATGTAACACTATTTTGCGGTACCAGCTATTTATTAAAATATTTAGATTATATACTCATTTATACGCTTGATAGTTTTCCATAAGCTTTATACAAAAGAATAATACTACAGTCTAACAAAGCTTCAGTCTGGAATTGAAAAACTCAGAATAGACAATACAATTTTCTTTTTGATATGAGATAAAATTAACAACGACTCCACATCCTGTTTTTTTGGTGAATGAAAAAG
>DATMYS010000351.1:0-5863 GCA_035560835.1 Methanosarcina sp. | reverse complement strand
ATACTCCTGGTTATAACCTGGCAGCCTGTTTTGGGAGCAAGTACTGTCAATGGGAGTTTAGTTCTGGACACTAAAAATCCTATAATGACCTTTGAGGGTGGCAAGCTCTACAGAGCTGGATCTCTGAACGTAGTCGAGCTTCACGGTAGCTATAGAGATATGGGAAGACAGTATGGGGCACTACAAAAGAAAGAGCTGAACGAAATTTACGATAACATCAGTGCCGACTTTGGCAAAGATCCCGAGTTTACATATGATGTCATGCTGCAGGACGCAAGATCTAACTTCAGGTTTTATCCTCAAAGATACAAGGAGATAATATACGGAATGGCTGAAACCTCAGGTCTGGGACTTGATAAGCAGTTGATAGTCAACGATTTGGAAGCCTACTTAGTCTCTGAAGAGCAGTGCTCAGGAGTCGCTGCCTGGGGCAACTATACCTCCGGTGACCCACTTGTCTTCGGTCGAAACTATGATATGGGGCCTAAACTCGCTAAATACGTAACTGTGGCCATCTACGACCCCGATGATGGAAGTATCCCAGTAGCAAGCATAACCTACACGGGGGTTGTCTATGTGACCTCAGGCATGAATAAAGAAGGGGTGTTCCTGGAGCTTAACAACGGCCAGATCTCCGAGAATATGCAGAACAATAATAGAATATTCTCTCCAGTATCTTTATTCTCATTCCTGGAGAACTCGGCTGATCTCGACCAGATTGATGCCCAGTTCCATACATCCTATCCTGATAATGCATATATAGTGAACGTAGCTAACGAAACAGGGGCCTACTCTTACGAATGGGCAACCTCTGATGTTGTGCGTAGGGCACCCGATAGAGATGGCCTGCTGGTAGCCACAAACCACTTCGTTGATCCGTTCTGGGGATTTGCCCCAATTGCTTTGGATGATCAAGATCCTGCATATACAGCACACAGACGTGCAAATCTGCTTGCCTTGGGCGAGAAATATAAAGGAAAACTTAATCCCAAGGTCATGATGGAGATTATGAGTATTCCTCTGGAGAAAGGTGGAGCATTTAGAGCTCCCAATGTCACAAGTTATCAGATAGTCGCCGTGCCCAAAGAGCTGAAGGTTTGGGTCAGGGCACCAGAGGTGCAGGAATGGACTGAGGTGGACCTGAAGCCGCTATTTAGCACAAAATGAGCATTTTCTTGAGTGATCGAGAACGAGGTATCAACATGCTAATCCCACCTGCTGGATTAAAAGTACTACGTCCATTACTCACCAGTCAATCTAAAAGGCAGAGTTTCACGAGCATATGTTTTTTCTCCTTAGCCCTTGTATGCCTTTTATTGTTGCCTGCAATGATGCCTTTGGCAGAAGCTGAAGCTAGTGATAATGCAATTGGAAATGCGACTGGGTTCTTAGCCAATACAACTGGATTCTCAGCCAGTCTCACTGACTATGAAAAAGCGGATAAATTCTTGCCTGATAATGCAACTGACTCCATGTTCAACGTCAGTATCACTCCTAATTGGATAAACGGCACTAATTCCTTCTGGTACACAAAGAATGACCGTGAAGGCAAGAAGTTCATGCTTGTAGATACTGTAAATCTAACTAAGGATAAAGCCTTCAATCATGAGCTACTTGCTAAGGCTCTCTCTAATGCATCAAAAACCGAAGTCAACTCATTAGATCTTCCTTTCGATAAGATCACATTCCTTCCTGGCATGAAAGTAATACGTTTTTCCGCATTCAACAAATCCTGGCAGTGTGATCTTCAGAGCTATCATGTAAGCAATGCTTCTCCCTGGGCTGAAGAATCCGAGGGAGAGTTGCTTTCGCCTGATGAAAAGCTTGCCGTTTTCGTTAAGGATCACAATTTATGGATCAGGGAGATGGAAACCGGCAAGACTTATCCAATAACTACAGATGGCACTAAGGATTATGGCTATGTGGATTCTGATTTCTTCAATAATACTGTTACTGACGAGCGTCTAGGGATAAAACCTGAACCTCCTGCCCCTACAAAATGGTCTCCTGATTCAAGAAAAATAGCGACATTCAAAATGGATCAAAGAAATGTCACTTCTATCTCGCTGCTGCAATATGTGCCTGAGAATAGCTCCAGACCAAAGGTTTGGACATATAAGTATCCCATGCCAGGAGACGAATATATACCAATGTATGAGCCCATAGTGCTGGATGTTGTTTCGAGGAAGGTCATTCCTGTTAAACATAGTGCTTACCCGGAGACCAAGGAGCTAACATATTCTTATTATTGGAACAAAGGAAGCGATACTCTCTATTCCGTTTACGATGAGAGGGATGAGAAGGAGCTTCATCTTCTAAAAATAGATCCTTCAACCGGTCAAGCGAAGGAGATCCTTAACGAGAGCACATTGACCTATATTGAATGGCAACAGCCTAATTTCGAGGCATTGGATAACGGTGATTTCATATGGTTCTCTGAGCGCAGTGGCTATGGGCATCTTTATCTCTATGATAAGAATGGAAGCCTGAAGAATCCCATAACAGCAGGGAACTGGACTGTAGAAAATCTCTTATATGTGGATGAAAACAGGCCGCTGGTATACTTCACGGCTGGAGGTAGAGAGACAGGTAGAGACCCTTATTATCAACACTTATACAAAGTTAACTTAAACGGGAGCAACCTGGAACTCATTACCCCTGAGGATGCCTATCATCAAATAAGTATGGCACCGGAAGGAAGAACCTTTGTTGATACTTATTCCAGAGTGGATCTTCCTCCGGTTACTGTGTTGAAATCAAATGATGGAAAGACATTACTCACTCTGGAAGAGGGAGATATCGACAATCTGATATCAATGGGCTGGAAGTTTCCTGAAAGATTCAGCGTAAAATCATTAGATGGACAGTATGATATTTATGGAATAATCATCCGACCGACTACTTTCAATGAATCTCTCAAATATCCTGTAATAGAGTATGTGTACCCTGGTCCACAGGCTGCAATAACGCCCAAAGCATTTCCTTATGAAGATATAGGGACCTGGAAGGCTGTATGGTTAAACCAGGCTCTTTCAGAAATGGGATTCATTGTGGTAATTATGGACGCTCCTGGAACTCCTGGTCGTTCCAAGGCATTCCATGATGTTTCTTATGGCCACCTTGGCATTGCTGGAGGGCTGGCCGACCACGTAAACGGCCTGGAACAACTTGCCAAAGATAGACCTTACATGGATCTGGACAGAGTTGGAATGTATGGACATTCTGGGGGAGGCTTCATGACAGCTCAGGCACTCCTGACTTACCCGGATTTCTATAAGGTGGGTGTAGCATCGTCAGGTAACTATGATAGTCGATATTACTCGGAAATTTGGGGAGAGAAATACGAAGGCATGCCTCAAGTAAGCAATTACACGGAGCAGATCACTGAATTGAAGGCAGAGAATCTCACAGGGCATCTCTTACTGGCAACAGGAGATATGGATGATAATGTTCACCCCTCCCAGACTATGCAGCTCGTTGATGCATTGATAAAAGCAAATAAGAAATTCGATATGCTAATCGTGCCCAATGCAAATCACTATTACTTCTCAGATAACGAATATGTATTGCACAGAGTTTTCGATTACTTCGTGGAAAACCTCAAGGGCACACCTTAATTTGTTTCTCTGACCTAGATCAAAGACTCATTAATTATCTAAAAAGAATGGGGGTCAATATGCAAATATCGCTTGCTAAACTGGAAGCATCAAAGCCATCATGTATTAAACTATTTAAAAGACAGAAGAACCTCACAAGCATATGCTTTTTTTCCTTAGCTCTGGTATGCCTTTTACTGTTGCCTGCAATGATGCCTTTGGCAGTAGCGGAAGCTACTAACGATAATACGACTAGGTTCTCAGCCAATGCAACTGAGTTCTCAGCCAGCCTCACTGGCTATGAAAACGCGGATAAATTCCTGCCTGAGAATGCAATTGCATCGATGTTCAACGTCAGCATCACCCCCAATTGGATAAACGGCACTAATTCCTTCTGGTACACAAAGAATGACCGTGAAGGCAAGAAGTTCATGTTTGTAGATACTGTAAATCTAACTAAGGATGAAGCCTTCGACCATGAGCTACTTGCTAAGGCTCTCTCTAACGCATCAAAAACCGAAGTCAACTCATCAGATCTTCCATTCGATAAGATCACATTCCTGCCTGATATAAAAGAAATACGTTTTTCCGCATTCAACGAATCATGGCAGTGTGACCTCCATACATATCGTGTCAGCAATGCTTCGCCCTGGAGTGAAGAATCTGAGGGGGAGTTGCTTTCGCCTGATGGAAAGCTTGCAGCTTTCGTAAAGGATCACAATATATGGATCAGGGAGATGGAAACCGGCAAGACTTATCCAATAACTACCGATGGCATCAAGAACTATGCCTATGGTGAGTACTCCGATAACTACAATGAAAAGTTATCTCAGGAGCGTCTGGGGATAAAATCCAAACCTCTTGCAAAATGGTCTCCTGATTCAAGAAGAATAGCGACATTCAAAATGGATGAAAGGAATGTCACTCCTATCTCGCTGCTGCAATACGTGCCCGAAAATGGCTCCAGACCAAAGGTTTGGACATATAAGTATCCCATGCCAGGAGACAAATATACACCAATGTATGAGCCCATAGTGCTGGATGTTGTTTCGAGGAAGGTCATTCCTGTTAAACATAATGCCTTCCCTGAGACATTGGACTTAGAGTACCCTTACAAATGGAACAAAGCAGGCAATACTCTCTACTCCGTTTACGATGAAAGGGATGAGAAGGAGCTTCATCTTCTAAAAATAGATCCTTCAACCGGTCAAGCAAAGGAGATCCTTAACGAGAGCACGTCGACCTATATTGAATGGCAACAACCTAATTTCGAGGCATTGGATAACGATGATTTCATATGGTTCTCTGAGCGTAGTGGCTATGGTCATCTCTACCTCTATGACAATAACGGAAGCCTGAAAAATTCCATTACAGCGGGTAACTGGACTGTAAGAAATCTCTTATCTGTGGACGAAAACCGGTCACTGGTATATTTCACGGCCGGAGGGAGAGAGACAGGTAGAGATCCATATTATCAACACTTGTACAGGGTTAATTTGAACGGGAGCAACTTGGAACTCCTTACTCCTGAGGACGCTGATCACCATATAAGTATGTCGCCGGATGGAAGAAGTACCTTCGTTGATACTTATTCCAGAGTGGATCTTCCTCCGGTTACTGCGTTGAAATCAAATGATGGAAAGACATTACTCAGTCTGGAAAAGGGAGATATCGACAACCTGGTATCAATGGGCTGGAAGTTTCCTGAAAGATTCAGCGTAAAATCATTAGATGATCAGTACGATATTTATGGCATAATCATCCGACCAACTACTTTCAATGAATCTCTCAAATATCCAGTAATAGAGTTCGTCTATCCTGGTCCGCAGACTACAATAACACCCAAGGCATTTCCCTATACTGCTGGAGGCTGGAACCCGATTTGGTTAAACCAGGCTCTTTCAGAAATGGGATTTATTGTGGTAATTATGGACGCTCCTGGAACTCCTGGTCGTTCCAAGGCATTCCATGATGTTTCTTATGGTCACTTGGGCATTGCTGGGGGGCTGGCTAACCATGTCAATGGTCTACAACAGCTTGCCAAAGATAGACCTTATATGGATCTGGGCAGAGTTGGAATGTACGGACATTCTGGGGGAGGCTTCATGACAGCTCAGGCACTCCTGACTTACCCGGATTTCTATAAGGTGGGTGTAGCATCGTCAGGTAACTATGATAGCCGATACTATGCGGCATCTTGGGGAGAGAAATACGAAGGCATGCCTCAAGTAAGCAATTACACGGAGCAGATCACTGAATTGAAGGCA
>DATMYS010000350.1:0-8206 GCA_035560835.1 Methanosarcina sp. | reverse complement strand
TCTTTATATCACTACTAAATTGTAGAAATTTTCCCTGCAAAAAGAGCTTGAACTAGGTAGAAATATTAAACAAAGAAAGTAACATTGAAAAAAGACACTTTTGACTTTATACCTGATTATCAAAGAATAATATGAGAAACGGCAACAGGATTTCTGGCATTGATATTATTGGGAACGTACCATGGGGGATGCATTTCTGCCAGTTCTATAGGACAAAAGAAGATTTGATGGATTTACTCGTCCCCTATTTCAAAGCAGGACTTGAGGATAACGAGTATTGTTTATGGGCCATATCAGAACCTATAGATGAAGAAGAAGCAAAAGAAGCCTTGAAAGTGTCTATTCCCGATATTGACGCTTATCTACAGAATGGGCAAATTGAGATTATTCCCTATACTTACTGGCATGTAGAAGAGGATGGTTTTGATCCACAAACAGTATTAAATCATTTGATTGAAAAAACCATTAAGGCTCTCGCCAGTGGATACAATGGGTTGAGGTATAGTGGAAACTATTTATCTGGTCATGAAAAATTATTGGATTCTGCTATAGGCGAGTACTCAATGATGGCTCTTTGCACCTATCCAATAGACAAGTACAGTGCAGTTGAGATTCTGGATACTATTGCGAATCACCAATTTGCTTTGACTAAAAAAGAAGATACGTGGGAGAAAATGGAATGCTCCTATCAGAAAAATAACAAAGAATGCAAGCAGGCTGAGGAAGCGCTGAGTGTAAGTGAAGAGCGCTTTCGTAATCTGGTGACGGCCAGTTCAGAAATGGTATATCGGGTGAGCCCTGATTGGAGCGAGATGCGCTATCTCTATGGTCGGGGTTTTCTTGTCAATACGGAAAGCCCAAATCGTAACTGGCTTAAGGAATATGTTCCTCAGGAAGATCAGCAGCATGTAATATCCGTCATCAATGAAGCTATCCGGACGAAGGGCACTTACGAGCTGGAACATCGGGTCCGGTTAACAGACGGTAGGTTGGGATGGATTTTCTCGCGTGCGGTTCCGATGCTGGATGCGAATGGCGAAATTATTGAATGGTTTGGTACCGCCAGCGACATCACAGAGCGCAAAAAAGTGGAAGCTAAACTAAAAGACACTCTCGACAATTTAGATAAATTGGTTAAAGAACGTACAGTAGAGCTCCAGAAGGCTTATGATTCACTGAAAAAGAGTGAAAAAAGTCTTGCAGAAGCTCAAGAAATAGCTCATCTTGGAAACTGGGAACTGGACTTTACAAGCAATGAATTTCGTTGGTCTGACGAAATGTATCGTATTTTTGGGCTTAAGCCTCAAGAGTCAAAAATAAATTACGATATCTTTTTAAGTTACGTGCATCCAGATGATCGAGACCAGATCGAGAATGCCGCTAAAGAGGCATTAAATGGAAAGTCAGCTGACATTAATTTCAGGATAATTCTGACAAATGGAGAAGAACGCATAGTCCATGCGAAATCTGAAGTTGTTTTTGATGAGAAAAATAATCCTGTTCGGGTTAGAGGGACAACTCAGGATATAACAGAGCATAAAAAGGCAGAAGAAGCTCTGGCAAAGGTAGAACAAATCCGCATAAAGGAAATTCACCATAGAATTAAGAATAATCTGCAGGTAATCTCATCCTTACTTGATCTTCAGTCAGAAACATTCTTTAATCGTGAAATTTGTAAAACTCCGGAAGTTGTTGAGGCTTTTAGAGAAAGTCAGGATCGTGTAGCTTCAATGGCTCTTATTCACGAAGAGCTGTATAAAGGTGATAATATCGATACCCTTGACTTTGCAGCTTATTTAAATAAACTAACTGAAGACCTTTTTAACTCGTATGATCTTGGGAATAAAAGTATCAGGTTGAAGTTGAACCTTGATCAGATATATCTTGGCATGGATACTGCAATCCCTCTTGGAATTATTGTGAATGAGCTGGTTACAAATTCTTTTAAGCACGCTTTTCCTGCCGGAAGGGAAGGAGAAATCCAAATAAATCTTCGCAGAAATGAAACTTCCGCCCCCACGAGTGGGATTTCCAGTCCAGATGAAGGTTGCATGAAGAAAGATAGCTTCAATTACATACTAGAAGTATCGGATAACGGAGAAGGAATTCCAGAAGAAATAGACACTGAGAATTCAAATTCGCTTGGGCTCCAGCTAGTAAACATCCTTGTTGAACAAATAGATGGCTGTTTAGAAATTAAAAGCAATAAAGGTACTCAATTCGGTATATGGTTTAACAATGTAGGAATATAAAGCTACTATTTTCATATTTGACCTTTTCAATTTACTTGAAAACTCACTACAGATTGAATTTCAATGTTAAAGATCTCCTTTGATGAAAAGTTCAGTGTTGAACTTAAATTTATACAACCAGCAGTAAACTGTGCACCTTTTATGAATCCGACTTTCCGCAGATGTCCTATCAATTTTCATAATTTTTTCTGCTATCGTTTTTTCTGAAAACCGCCCTTATTACTCAAACGTGTATTTTTGAAATTTTTCAAATTCTTTGGCCTGTTGCCTTCATCGAGAACTTCCATAAGCCATTTTCCTAATCTTCAGTTGAGATAATCACTGCAAATTTTCAAATATTTTCCAAAAACGATATCAAGAAAAATGTTATTTTTTTGAAGACAGCTGCGGAAAGTCAGCTGAATCCGAGGCTAAACCGCGTTCATATGGCGGAGGTCCAGAGTTGAATTTCAGCGGACCCACTTGATTTTTATCCTCATTTTTCTCGGACTTAGAGATCATAGATTTCCTTTTCTAATGTTTCAATTCTTGCTTCAAGATCAGATTTCTGAGAGCAAAATACTAATCATGGCTGGTGTGAAGTAAAGGCCAGTCAATGGGTTCGACCTTAAATATAATTGTATCGGCCGAAAAACCCGTGACAGACCATCTAATCGAGTGAGGATCAATAGTCCTTAACTATATATTATAGTCTTTCAATACATTTTCAAGAGTTAAGGAGGCTTTTGATGTCCGAGATTACTATTGTCGAACTTAACCCCCAACTTGTGCTAGGTATGCGCAAGACCGGAGCTTACAAGGAAATTCCAATGATGTTTCAAAGGATTTGTGAGTTTGCCTTCAGCAAAAACATTCAGATTACCGCCTACCCTGCTTTCCTTTGGCATGAGACTACAGTTGAAGAAGCCCAAAAAGCCGACATAGAGGAAAATGCCGATATTGAAGTTGTGTTTCCCATCTCAGAATTTATTGAAACGGCGGAGGATGAGGAAATTCGGGTGTATGAACTTCCGGGAGGAAAAATGGCAAAGATTGTTCATAAGGGTCCTTATGAGGAATGCACTCTCACTTACGAAAAACTATTTTCCTGGATTGCAGAAAATGGAAAAAGAATTGTTGGTCCTGTCCGTGAGGTCTATCTTAACGATCCACGAGAAGTCCAGCCCGAAGAGATATTGACTGAAATTTATGCTCCTCTGGACTAATACGGAAACGATTTTGAGTAGGAATTTATCTAAGATCTCTCTAAGAAAACTTAACGCTGCACCACATAAATTTCCAAGATGCTCATAATCCAAAGCTAGAGTAAAAATCGACAAAAGTAAAAGCTGAACCAAAATCAAGGTAAATTCAATAAAATACTATGGACTATATTCTGAGCAAAACACCATGGACTATATTCTGAGAAGTAGAAGATATTTCTCAGGAATAGTAATGTTTATTTTAATTTAGAGCAGATTAACTTTATGGGTATATCGGGGAGAACACACCTTCGGGGAGCTAATCTGATAGGAGCTAAACTTCAAGGAGCGGACTTTCAAGAGGCTAACCTTGTAAAAACCAACCTTGAAGGGGCTGACCTTCGAGGGGCTAACCTTAAAAAGGCTGATCTTCGAGGAGCCAATCTTTCAGATACTCACCTTCTTGATGGCAAAGGAGCTAATCTTCAAAAGGCTAACCTTCAAGAGGCTAATCTACAGGGAGCTAGCCTTGTAAAAACTAACCTTGAACAGGCTAACCTTGAAAGAGCTAACCTTCAACTAGCTAACCTTCATCTGGCCAATCTTAAAGGAGCTAACCTTAAAAAGGCTAACTTTCAAGTAGCGAATCTGCAGGGAGCGAATCTGCAGGGAGCGAATCTTGAAGAGACTGACATGTATGGAGCTGGCCTTCAAGAGGCAAATCTTCAAGAAGCTAACCTTAGAGGCGCTAATCTCTATGGAGCAGACCTTCACAAAGCCTATCTTCTTAGAGCTGATTTTGAGGAAGCTAACCTTGAAGGGGCTAACCTTACGGGAGTTCACAACTTATCCATTGAGCAAGTTTTTAAAGTGAGAACACTTTATAACGCAAAATTGGACGAAGAGATCTTAATACCATTAACAGAGGAGTATCCTGCACTTTTTGAAAAGCCTGATGAATGACTGGATATTATTAGAACTTCCATCATGGGTTTCTAGTATTACTGATTTTTCGGAAGCAACTTAATGTTTTTATTTGTTGAGCTGATCCCAAAACCCAAAATTACTTCTCTGAATCCTGTATTCCTAATAATCGATTAAGTCTCAGATCACGAGAAATAACTCAGGCGAAACAGTTTTAAAAATTTAATAATATGAGAATAAAATTGGTTTTTGGATGATCTCATATATAATATTCTTTTGGTATTGGTTAACGTATTTTATGCACAACTTCGAATACTATGTATAACGATTTTCCAACTGAGTTCATATATATGTGGCCTAAAAAATAAGACTTTTTGAAGCTTTAATCCTTTACCAAATCCAAATGAATACTTTTTAGAAAACAAGTGTAAAATTTGCAGTAAGGTTATAAAAGAGGAGAATGCATGTCATAATGCAACCTCAAAAGGATAAACTTCCTCCCATTTATCACCCATAATCGAACTAATGCTCCCTTCTTCTACCATCATCTGCATTGTATCTCCCTCTAATCTAATTGTTATGAGGTTTCCACTTTCATAATAATCACATTTAACTGGAGACGAATCTCCATAGCGTAGGAAGGCAGTACCGCAGTCATACAAAACAAGATAATTGTTTCCTGATTTGAATTTTCGCTTCATGTGGAGGATCTCCCGAGAATTTCCTTCTGGCAACTCTGAAAAACTTTTTATATTCTAATATTTTACTTCTTTATTAACTTTTTGATATAGTTATTTTTACTTTCTCCCTATTCGGGTCCTTATTAGGGTATACATTTTCGCTGACGATTGAGCTTGATCTGAGTATCAGCAATAGGGTATCAGCAATAGGGTATCAGCAATAGGGTTTGCAGGAGTAACTGCACACATATTCAAAACTAATGCAATGATAGGTCTGTTTATGTAATCGCCCTTGAAGAAGAGCTTAACTGCGAACTTAAAGTTACATAACCAGAAGAGAAATCCGCCTTCAAAGCAAGAGTTGAAGCGTTGAAAAAGGAGGGTATAAGGCCTCTAAATCAGAAAATAAGGATAATAACAGAAGTTGGCCCGCTGAGATTCGAACTCATGAAATCCACTGTGTGACGGCTGGAACATGCGACATATGCACTGTTATTGACGAGCCAAATGCTGAAGACTTTTTTCTCATTATATGAAGAATCAAATCACCAGAATACTGTTCCATAAAAAGAAAAATCCAGAATAAGGCACAGATGATTAATGTGCCTTACGAGTTTTTGACAATATGAGTCCTGCAATAATTAAAAATAAAACACAGAAATAACTCATATTAGATCCTGCATATTGTACGTTACTGCTTGAAAATTTACTTGGAAATGATACACTAACAGTTTCACATACAGCACCATAAGTTTGAGACTGGGCACTAATTCTCACAGTGTACGTTTTTCCAGGATAATTAGTGACTATAAAAGAATCAGTTACCATTCCTATAGGGTTACTTACTTTGTCATTAGTACCTGAGATTCCACAAGGTACAAATGTTTTTCCACCATTCATAGTACCCAATACAAAAGTCAGGTTACTGGACTGTGATGAAGAATCATAATAGCTTGCATTAATATACGCTGCTGTATTGTTTATCTGCTTATATGTGCAATTTGTGCTGATCACAGTCTTCATTGCAGGTATTGCAGATGTGGTACCTGCAGTTACTGCAGATGTGTCACTTGCAGGTATTTTAATAGTATATTGATCCCGATTAGGCGTCAATTTACTAGTATACTTTTGTCCACCTGGAGTAATTATTACAATTTTATATGTAACATCTTTAGTCAAATGGAAACTTGCTCTACCATCTTTATTTGTCCAAGCACAAAAATTCGGTTTTTCATTACCTGGGTCATTATTTGGCGCATAAATCTGAACTTCGCACCCAGGAATTCTCTCATTTGAATTATTAGAAACATATAACTGTACATAATGTGGTGCACAGTAATTAAGTGCTTCAACCATTTTCAAATTTATTTCTGTGTTTATACCTGTCATATTTATTGGCAATTTAGGACTGTTAAGATAGCCTGTTGCTGAAGCAGTTAAACAGTACGTGCCTTTTCCACTGTTCACGTTGAATTGGTAAAGCCCATCAACATCAGTAATTTGAGTACAACTCCACGTGTTATTTGATAATGTAATTACAGCACTCTGGATGGGTTGACCTGTATTTGCATCTGTTAAATATCCAAATATACCAGAATTAACTGTAGCCGATTTTTTACCACTTACTGTGAACAAACTTACAGGACTGCTGTATACCCATGAATTATGAACAGTATCATGTGCACCGATTTTTATAGCAAACGGCCCATTGTGGTTTATTGGTACATTTGCAGATGTTTGTGAAGTTTTAAGACTATATATTAAGTGAGAAGAATCGAATTTTGATGTACTGTTATATACATTGATAGAATAACTGGTTGCATTTAAATATGCCCAGCTTATACTTACACATCCGTTAATAGTTGAAAGTGTACTGCCTTTAGTTGGAAAAGTAACAGAAGGTACTACAGAACCATTGTAAACAGGTAAATTTCTTGTACCTTTATCTGCAACATACCCACAATCTTTTGTACCCCTGGAGCTTGAATAGGAACTGGTTACTATATTGCCAGTTGACTTAATATTCATACCGCTGATTTCATTATATGCAGGACTGTTATAGAAAACATTATTTGAAATAGTACCTCTGCCTGAACAGGCACCATCAGCTGGGTCTTGATAAATTGTATTTAATTGAAGTGTTGAAAATATATTATTATTAATCTTAAGGCCTGTTACATTACCTCCCATAACTTCTACACCGGCATTGCCAGAACCGGTATCAGTGTAGAAAGTATTCTTGTAAATTTGAACGTTTTTCGTATTATGAATTTTAATGCAAGAATTTATAAAAGTGCCCCAGCAATTATTAAATATTGAAATTCCATCACCGGCTGACCACGCATCAAAACTGTCATGACCAGGTTTACACACTGTATTATAAACCTGAACGTTGCTGGTATTTTTTTTACAGACAATAAAGTCCCCCATACTGTATTGCATTTTTAAGTCATGAATAACTACATTTGAACAGCCAGATAAAAAAACTCCTTTCTCATATTCCCTATACTTGTTTTTTGCTGCATGCATTTTACTTAAAGATCCCCAACCACCATCAATTAAGAAATTTGAAATTTCAATATTAGAAATACCTTTACAGTCAATAATATTTTGAGTTGCAAAATTAGAGTCAGGGTTGTCACAATAGATTACTGTCGCACCAATCCCATTTCCGTTAAGAGTTACCCCCGATTTCATGATTATAGGTGAACTTATGTGAAAAGTGGTTGATGCAAGCTGTACAGTGTCACCTGAATTCGCTGATTGTATGGCAGCGTTAATAACATTCTGGTCGTCTGAGCCTGTAGGGTGAAAGGAAGTTCCCGGGCCTACATTGATAATTGCACCTGAACAATTTGCTGAAAAAAAACATATAAACAAAAGTAGAGAAATAAAAAGATTTTTAGTTTTCATACTTATCACTAATCTTCCTATTGTTATACTGTCTTATATTTTTTTGTTTTCACCGCCTTTTTAATTATCAAAGTTAAAAGGGAAGTTTCAAAATTAGTTACTAAACAGGGAGTTTCTTAATCTGCATAGTCCTAAAATAACGAATACTTAGTTAAAAACCAGTTGTGCCCAGGTACGTGATTTGAATGCTTTTTTCCTTATTTTGTCGCAAATTAAGTTCTCAATTACACGCTTATTGGATATCTAGATCTGTCTC
>DATMYS010000349.1:0-3263 GCA_035560835.1 Methanosarcina sp. | reverse complement strand
AATAGGAAAAAAACGAAGACAAAAATAGGAAAAAACGAAGACAAAAATAGGAAAAAACGAAGACAAAATCTGAAAGAAGGGAAATTTTCTTTCCCGTCCTTTAGATTTTAGTTTACCTTTGCTTTCATCTTGTCTATTATTATATAGTCTTTAATGGCACTTACGGAATCGAAAGGAATGAGGATGAAGTTATCCGCTTTCCTGTACCTGGAAGTATCTAAATTGACATTCGGGGCGACCACCATGTCAATAATGTTTCCCCCTTTAATCTCGACTACAACGTTGCTCAACGTTCCTATCTCTGTTCCGTCGGTAGCCATTACCTGCTTGTTAAAGAGGTTCTTTGCAAATTCCTTCGACATTTTTATCGTATCTCCGTTCGCAGTGTGTTATCGGTTTGGGTAAAGCTGGCTTTTTCCACTTTGAATATTTTATTCCATTTGAAACCAGGATCTTTAAAACTTTTTCCTTTTAAAATTACTCATCTAAAGAGTTACTGACTTAAATTCTTACCTGTAACCGATATAGCCAGCTGTTTCTGTGAGTCTCTGGCCTCCCTTGAACTGAGCCTCGATCTTTTCGTAGAACTGAGCGATATTCTCCGTAATTGTGGGTTTTACCTTCTTCAGAGCTTCCCTGAAGTGTCTCATTTCTACACTTTCTACATCAAAGTTCTCCCTAAGGGCAATCATTACGGCTTCCCTGCACACGGACTCAATATCGGCACCCACGTAACCCTCAGTTATATCGGCAAGGGCTTCAAGGTCCACATCATCAGCAAGGGGTGTATCCTTTGTATGGATCCCGAATATCTTGAGCCTACCTTTCCGGTCAGGAGAACCTATGTAGACCAGCCTGTCAAAGCGACCTGGGCGCAGGATCGCAGGGTCCAGAAGGTTAGGGCGATTTGTTGCGGCAATTACCACCACATCTCTAAGGGACTCAAGCCCGTCCATCTCGGTCAGGAGCTGGTTAAGCACCCTCTCTGAAGTGCGGCTGTCCGTGGATTCCATCCCTGGCATCGAGGCAACGGAATCGATCTCGTCAAAGAAAATCACACAGGGAGCGACCTGCCGAGCTTTCTTGAAGATTTCCCTGATAGCTTTTTCCGATTCTCCAAGCCACTTTGAGAAAATCTCAGGTCCTTTAACGCTTATGAAGTTTGCATTTGACTCCCTGGAAACGGCCTGGGCTATCAGAGTCTTTCCAGTCCCTGGCGGACCGTAAAGCAGGATTCCTCTTGGAGCCTTTATGCCCATCTGAGTGAACTTTTCCGGACTTTTAATAGGCCACTCCACAGCCTCAATAATGGACTGCCTTGCTTCATCCAACCCTCCCACATTTTCCCAGGTAACTGTAGGTATTTCTACGAAGATCTCTCTCAGAGCCGAGGGTTCAGCCTCCATCAGGGCATCTTCAAAGTTTCTCTTGGTTACAACGATTTTTTCCAGCCTTTCAGGAGGAACGGGTTCATTTTCCAGGTCAAGGTCAGGCAGATTTTCCCTGAGGCACCGCATGGCAGCTTCCTGCACAAGAGCCAGCAGATCCGCGCCTACAAACCCCTGGGTCCTTTCAGCCAGATACATCAGGTATTTATTTGTCTTTTCTTTCCTTTCCCTCTCCAGGGCAGCCTCATCAACTTCAGTTTCGACTTTTTCAATCTCCTCGGTTTCCTTATCTCTTTCTATGGGCATACCCCTGGTATGGATCTGCAGGATTTCGTACCTGTCCTTGGTATCAGGCACACCGATATGGATTTCTCTGTCAAAGCGACCTGGTCTTCGAAGTGCGGGATCAATCGCATCCACACGGTTTGTGGCTCCTATAACCACAACCTGCCCTCTCTCTACCATCCCGTCAAGCAGGGTCAGAAGCTGGGCTACTACACGCCTTTCAACTTCCCCTGTTACGTTTTCCCTTTTTGGAGCAATGGAATCGATTTCATCAATGAAAATAACTGATGGTGCATCCTGAGTTGCTTCTTCAAAGATCTTCCTGAGTCTTTCTTCACTTTCTCCATAGAATTTTCCTACGATTTCAGGGCCGGCAATGTAATGGAAACTTGCTCCGGATTCATTGGCTACGGCTTTTGCAATTAGGGTTTTCCCGGTGCCGGGTGGGCCATAGAGAATGACTCCTTTAGGAGGTTCGATATTCAGGTGGCCGAAAAGTTCGGGATGCTTCATGGGCAGTTCTATCATTTCCCGGACACGCATAATCTCATCCCCGAGGCCTCCTATGTCTTCATAGGTGGTTACACCCCGGGTTGCTTTTTCGTACCCCTGTACCGGCTTTTTGCGCAGTTCGATAATTGTTGCTTCCGTAACAAGGACAATCGTGCTTGAGGGGTCAGTCTCAACAGCAACCAGAGGGATTACCTGACTTGTAGTAAGGGATTCTGTCATTGGCTGAGACATCGAGTTTATTATAGGAATGATGTCCCCCTTGAAAACCGGTCTTTTGAGGATATGCCTTTTTATAATTTCGTTTGCATGTTCCCCGAACTGAAGTTCAGGCCCCCCCTGCGTCATGCTTTCTGGAAGCGCCAGAATAAGCTTTTTTGCTTCCGGGGCTTCAACCTTTTTGATGGTTACCTTCTCTCCTATGGAAACGCCTGCATTTTGCCGGATAAAGTTATCAATTCTCACGAGTCCCTGGTCCCAGTCCTGCCTGTCAGCTCTCCATACTTTTGCCGTGGTTTTTTTCTTACCTCTTATTTCCACGATGTCGCCTGGCGAGAGCTGAAGCTTCAGCAAAGTTGTAGGGTCAAGTCGGATAATTCCTCTTCCAAGGTCGATAGGATATGCTTTTTCAACCTTCAACTGTATTTCTTCCATAGATCATCCCGAAAATAGTTGTCTTTTTGATTATAACTTCTACTTTAATAATCACATAAAATAAACGGGCACCGGTTTTTTTCCGATTTCTCCGGACTGCATAATTATGGAGCTACCCGTTTTCTATATTAGACGTCTTTTTATTTCAATGCCTTTGATCAGGTAGATTTTCGCCCCGGAGGGTTTGTAATGGAACTTTATGCCTTGAATTCTCTGTCCAGTATTCCTATCCAAAGAAACCCCATTTATAGCCTGTAACCCTATCCGGATAATAATTTGTCGGTTAGAGACACTTTTGATAATTAGTTACTGGTTAGAGGCACTTTTGATAATCAGTTATTGGTTAGAGGTACATTTGATAATCAGTTATTGGTTAGAGGTACGTTTGATAATCAGTTATTAGTTAAAGGTACATTTGATAATCAG